>MNWR01000032.1:0-49649 GCA_001872725.1 Proteobacteria bacterium CG1_02_64_396
CAACAGATTCTCATCAGCATGGACGGACGGGGCCGGGCGCTGGACAACGTCTTCATCGAACGTTTGTGGCGCACGGTGAAGTACGAAGAGATCTACCTGTACGACCATGCCGATGGGGTGGCGCTGCACCAGGGGCTCGACCGCTACTTCCGGTTTTACAACACCGAGCGCCCCCACAGTGCCCTCGGCGGCAAGACCCCAGAACAGGTCCATCAAACCCACGGCGGAACCACCCACCGCCACTAACCGTTTACAAATTTTCGCCCCCAAACTGTCCAAGGAGTGGGGTCCACCCCAAGGTGGGCAGCGATCTATTAACCTTTGAGGAGGGATTAAAAGCGGCAATGCGTGAAAATCCCGACATTATTCAGGCGGGGGAAATCCGCGATGTACGCATGGTTGAGATCGCCTTAACGGCTGCGGAGACTGGCCATTTGGTATTAGCCACGGTTCATGCCAACACCTCGCTCAACGCCTTGCTCCGCCTGTTGGCTGTTTTTAAACAGGAGGATCAACCGCTGGCCCGTTCCCGATTGGCCGAAAACCTTCGAGCCATCATAACCCAGCGTCTTCTTCCTAGAGTGGATCGCCCCGGTCGAGTGGCTGCCTGCGATGTGCTCATCAACAACAGCGTGATTCAAACCCTTATCCGAGACCCCGACAGAACCGACGAAATACCAAAACAGATGGCCGAGGGTCGGACCATTTACGGCAGTCAAACCTTGGATCAAAACCTCATGGAGCTTATCGAAGCCCAAGAAATCAAACTTGAGCACGCGCTGGAGCAGGCAGTCCATCCTGAGGATTTGCGAATGAAGCTGAACCTTTCAGGAAAATTTGACATGGAAGGTCTATGAGTTTTTTGGAATACCCAACCCCACTCCAATAAAAAATGGCCCCGATTGGGGCCATTTTTTATTGGAGTGGGGTGGAGTGAATTACCCGCGTTGGGCCAACTCCATCAATGTCTGAATCATCGAACCCTGTTCCAAATCCTGCTTAATCAAGAATGCATCCGCACCCAGCTCGAAGGACTTGCGTTTGTCTTCGTCCGACTCACGAGTAGTAATGAACACAATCGGAGTTTGAATAAAACGGCGATCACTACGAAGTTTCTGAATTAACCCATAACCGTCCATCCTCGGCATCTCGATGTCGGAAATAATGATGTCAACGGCGGTGTTCTCGAGTTTTTCAAGGGCATCCACCCCGTCGATCGCCGTTTCGACGTCAAAACCATTTTTTTCAAGGACCGCCCGTTCAACTTGACGGGCAATCAAGGAGTCGTCCACCAACAGCACCTTGACCGCCCGATTTGAGCGGCGTCCCGTTTGCGCGGAGGAGGGTCGCAGATCGGAAGCGGACTCAATATGCATCGGCGCCGTACGGGCCATCTCCTTGATACCTTGCGGTTCAAGGATCAACGCGATCATCCCATCGCCCAAGATGGTAGACCCTAAAACCCCTTGGAGCTGGAACCGCTTCAAGTAGGGGTCAAGGTCGTTCACCACAATTTCGACCTCATCGATCACTTGATCGACGATAAGCCCGATTTCGCCCTCAAGGTGCTTGGCAATCAAGATCGTCCGTTCGGTGTCGTCGCCACTATGGTACGACTCGTCGGTTCCGAAAATCCGTCCCAAATTCACCAATGGGATAATGTGTCGATCCCTGCGAATCACCTCGCGACGCTCAACCTTTAAGATCTCAGCATTTGCATGCCGGATCGCCGAAGAAACCATGTGCGACAACAGGGCGTAACGGCGTTTGCCCAGGGTGAAAATCACCGCTTTTTGAACCGCAATTGTCAGGGGAATGGTTAAAGTAAAGCGGGATCCCTCTCCAAGGCGGGTATCCACCTTGACCGACCCGGTTAGACGACGGACGGTGCTGCGAACCACATCCATGCCGACGCCACGTCCGGAGATATCAGAAATCCCCGATGCGGTTGAAAATCCTGGCCGAAAAATCAATTCGATTAGGTCGCCGGGCAACATCTCGGTGGCTTCTCGGGCCGTCGTTACGCCTCGACTAACCGCAACCCTTCGGATCTCTTCGTGGTCAATTCCGCGGCCATCATCCTCAATGTGGATGACCACCTCGGATCCCATCTGCCGCGCATGCACCCCAATGTATCCCACGGGGTTTTTCCCTTTTTCACGGCGCACATCGGGTTGCTCGACACCATGGGCAATAGCGTTGTTGATCAAGTGGATCAGCGGCTCCATCAACGCATCTACCACAGAGCGATCCAGCTCGATCTCCTCACCCGAGGTAATAAGCTCAATCTGCTTGTCGTAGCGACGGGCCAAATCGCGTACCGAGCGGGGTAGGGCCAGAAACAACGACGCTAATGGCTTCATTGCCAAAGCCAAAACTCGGTTTCGCAAGTCTTCCATCAACAAATTGCGGCGGAAAATCTCACTTTTCAGATCTTGTAAAAACCGCTCCAACCGACGTTGGATTTCTACAAATCGGCGATCCACATCCTGCAAATGCTCGACATCACCACCACTCAGGTAGCCTGAATCCTGCAAGAAGTCATGAATTTCAGTCCACGCCCGCAGTGTGTATTGATGATCGTCGACCAATCGCTGGAAAACCCGGCTCCCCTCCTCCGCCTGGGATTTATCGATAGTCAATTCAACAATATGGGTTGAAAGCGCCTCTATACGCTCAACTGGAAGGCGAACGCTCCGACCACTCGGGGTAAATGAAGAGGATCCGCTCCCTCCATCGGTAACTCGGTGATCGCTCGGAATAAAGGGGGAATCTTTGGAATCCTCGCGTCCACCGGTCGGGGGGGCGGCGCGGTCCCGTTTCTCAGGGGATTCCTTTTCTTTAGAGGGTTCTTCCTGCCGCGAAGGACGCACTTCGGCAGCTGGACGGGAAGAAGCAGGCACTTCATCGGATATTTGCTGCGGTTTTGGAGATGCTGAGGGTGGTGCCGCAGACGGGGGTGCCGCGACCTGGGAGGATGGCTCAGGGGCGGTTGCCACCCCTTTGTCTCCCGCCGCCAAAACCTGAGTCATCGATTTGGAAAAACGCTCCGTATCTAGCAATTTTGGCGCGTTTTGGGTTTCAAGCAGGGTACTCAAGCGCTCACCGAGCGCATCGGTCATTTCAAGAAGCAAATCGACCAGATCTCGACTGGCCTGTTCGGGATTGGTCTTGAGCCGATTGAGCGCATCTTCCATTACATGGCCGGTCTTACCGATGTCGGTAAGACCCAACATATTGGCCGATCCTTTGATCGTATGGGCGTTTCGAGCCATTTGGGCAAGGATGTCCTCATCCTTTTTGCCCTGTTCCAACGCCAACAACCCGCGGGAAAACTCCTGGAGTCGCTCGGTCGCCTCCTCCACAAACCCCGCGTAGAACGCGGTCATGTCAAGCTGGGTCATGGAGCGCTCCTGAATCGGGCATCAAACGAGTTGCAAACAGCTTGGCCAACAAAATTGCCGAGGTTTTCGAGCCTCGAAATATGAGGCGTCACACGATCTGCCGCAGGCGGGTTGCCTCCTCATTGAGGCGATAAGTGATGGCGCGGGTCTCGCCCATCTCCTCTGCGCTTTCGTTCAAAACGTTCGAAATCTCGCGCATCGTTTCGGCAATTTCTTCTGAACTCAGCTGCTGTTGCTTGGTGGCCAAGGTGATCTGTTTGGTCGCAAGCGCCGTCTTGTGGGTCATTTTCACGATACCATCCAACGCCAAACCGGCCTCACGAGCCACCGACGCACCCTTTTCACCCTCCTCCTTACCGATCTCCACCGCTTGCACCGAAGCCTGGGAAGCGCGCTGCACCTCGGTAATGATGTCCCGAATGTCTTCAGTGAATTCGCGGGTACGTTCTGCCAGACGCCGCACCTCGGCGGCCACCACCGAGAACCGTTTGCCGTATTCGCCAGCAGCAGCCGACTCAATGGCGGCGTTCAACGCCAGCAGGTGGGTTTCGTCGGCAATCGACTTAATCTGCTCCACCACGTCGCCAATTTCGATCGACTTTTGACCGGTGTACGAAATCTTTTCGGCGATCTCGTTAATCTCGTCACGAATCCGCTCCATGTAGGAGACCGCATCGGTCACCTGTTTGGCCCCGGTTTTCGCCGTTTCAGAGGTCTGGTTCGCGATCTCCTCCACACTGCCGGAGTTAACCGCGATCTGTCGGGCCGCATCCGACATATCGATGAGCATCTTCGAAATCTCGGTCACCGACGCCGCCTCCATCAACGCCGCATTGGCCTGGGATTCAACGGTGGCCAGAATCTCGGTGGAGGCGTCACCCACACCCACCGACGATTGCAACACCCCCGAAACCACATTCCCGGTGAAGCGTTGAATCAGGAACAGAGCAACCAAGAGGGTTGCTACCGCAACACCCACCGCGAAAATTTGCGCGGTTTGTGCCGAGGCGAGCGCTCCGTCCACCTCGGTTTGGCCGCGTGACTGAAGCGTGTCGTTAATCTGAGCCAGCTTTTGCACGCCGATCTGCGCCAGGGTATCCATAACCCGCAACATATCGGTTGAAGAATCGCCGGGGTTTTCCATGCCCAAGATCAAGTCGCCGGTCTGAACCACGTTCTGAACCAGACCGTCGATCTCTTTCAACGATTGGCGCTCTTCCGAAGACAATCCCGACATCCCGGCCAAGCGGCTGGAAAGTTCGGTGTAATTCTCGACCGCTTTGTCAAAGGTCTCTTGCTGCTTGGGGTCTAGGTTAACCGTGTATTCCCGGACCGGGGTACTGAGGGTCAGCAGCCGTGTCTCAATTGAGAACATCAAGCGGCTCTTTTCAAGATTTTCTTGAAGAAGCCCTAACGCTTTCACCCCACTCTGATACCCCCCCAGATACACCGTAAGACCGGAAGCAATTAAAAGCCCGGTGATGATCCCGATGTAGGTAAATAGCGTTCGGCGAATACGACTTTTCATGGTAGCTCCTCAACAATCTGCGAGCAGGGGGCCATTGGAGGCACGTCTTGGTCCGCGATACGCCCTGTTGCGCTGAATGGGATCACCCAGCTCAAATATTAAAAACTTAGCGACAACACCAAATGAATTAGCGAACAAGCCCGCCTATTGTGGCTTTAGAGAGAAGACGGGGTACATCCATCAAGGGTACAACGTCTCCGGCTCCCGCCCTGGGGGTAATAACCGCCCAAAACGGGATTACCCGGGCAACCCCAGGTGGAAACGTCTCAATCGCCTCTGGGGTAACAGAGTAAATGTCTCCCAAGCGATCCACCAGAAGCTGGACCCCCTCCTGATCCTTGCTTTTGCGTAGCAGAACGGAGGACAGCTTCTTGCTGCCTACTTGGATGCTCGGATTGAAATGGTGTCGCAAATCAAGCACCTTGACACCTTGAAGCTTCTCGGTCGGCAACAACTCAAGAATCTCGCTCATCAGAAGACCGACTTTGAAGCCCGAGGCTTCAACAACCAAAATGTCGATCAGGCGACCGCCATCTGAAAGCGCCATCTCGACTACCGCAACATTCGAGTGAGATCAACCATCGGAGTTAAACCGCCATCCCGCATCACCTCGGCATCCAATAGGTTTTTCAGGTCTGGGTGCAACGACGGCTCACCGGGATGAATATCACGGTCCGAGGCCTCGACAATGTCTTCGACCTCCTCAACCAAAATCCCCAATTGCTCCTTGCCTTCGTAGACCACCAAAACCTTAGCAAGCTCGCTATTGGTAACCCGCCCCATTCCCAGGTAGCCATGAAGGTCGATCAAGGTCAAAACACGACCGCGCAGATTTCCCAGACCCATCACATACTCAGGCGCAGTAGGGATGGGTGTGATGCCGCCGATCTTCGGCAGAGGAACTACTTCACGTAGGTGTTCGATGGCCATTGCCACCCGCTTGCTACTGAGTTTGAACAGAATCAGCTGATGGAGCACACCACGGTCTTCGTCCCCCGATTCGCCGCCGAGATTCTGACGGGCCGACAACAACTCGGCATAGCGGGAAGAGATGGCGTCATCCGCCACCACATTTTGTTCGGATTGGGCAGTCTTATCACTCACGCTTGCATCCGCTTGTATAGTTTGAGGACTTTCCGAACGCGGGCCGCCAACTTGGCCGGTTCGATAGGCTTGCCGATATAATCGTCGGCACCTGCAGACAAACCCTCGACCTCACTGTCTTCCTCTCGCCGTGAAGTCAGCATGATGATTGGGATGTCGGCGGTCGAAGCAGAAGAACGTAGTTTCTTGATTAGCTCCAGACCATCCATTTTGGGCATTTCCCTATCGGTCATAATCAGATCAGGGCGCTGTTTGCGCAAGACCTGAAGGGCAGCTTGACCATCCTCGGCCTCAAGAACCTCAAACCCGTCGTTGGTCAGGATGAAACGAACCAAGTTTCGAATGGTGGCCGAATCGTCCACCACAAGGATGAGATTGTTCTCCCTCTCTTGGTTTTGCTCACTGTAACGAACATCGACCCGCTTCTCATAGGCCTGAAGGTAGGCCTTCATGAGGTAAGAACCATCGATCTCCAAGTCGGTTGGTTCAGGCAACACGTCAATGAACTCGCCCCACGAGACCAATCCCCTCATGACCTTGACCAAGCCATCCTCGAACATGGTCATCATGCCTTGGTCCCGACCGGTATCGCGCAATTCGAGCTCGGTGGCACGCCTGGAAATCATCTCCTTGATGGCGTCGTTCAGAAACAAAACCTCATAGGCACCGATACGTCCCTTATTGCCCGATCCCCCGCAGGTGTCGCAACCTTTTCCATGGTAGAAAACAATCTCTTCGGGAATGTTGTATTTTTGCCGTAGCTGGGGCGTCAAAGAATCGTCCGGCACCTTGCAGTTGGGGCAAATCTTCCGCAGCAAGCGCTGGGCCTCGACCATCGTTAAGCTGGAGGAGATCTGATATGGCTCAAGCCCCATCTCCACCAAACGACCAATCGTTTCAGCAGCACCGTTGGTATGCAGAGTCGAAAGCACCATGTGGCCGGTCTGGGATGCGTGCATGGCGGTTTCTGCTGTTTCGAGATCGCGGATCTCACCCACCATGATGACGTTGGGATCTTGGCGCAGGATCGATTTCAACGCGGCGGCAAAGGTCATCCCTGCAGCCGGATTGATGGGAACCTGATTGATCCCCTTGATTTGGAACTCAACAGGATCTTCAACCGTGATGATGTTGGTGTCTTCAGAGTTGAGGTAGTTGAGGACCGAGTAAAGGGTTGTGGTTTTTCCCGAACCGGTCGGACCGGTTACCAGGATCATCCCCTGGGGGTAACCTGCGCATTTCTGCATCAGGTCCAATTCGCCCTTATTAAAGCCAAGCACCTCAAGACCAAGATTGATCGCCCCCTTATCCAAAATACGAATCACCACCTTCTCGCCAAAGTAGGTCGGCAAGGTGGAGACGCGCATATCGAAGGACTTTTGACCAACCTTGAGCTTCGTTCGACCGTCCTGGGGGGTGCGCGTGTTGGAGATATCGAGGTTGGAGATGATCTTGATGCGACTGGCTACCGGCTTGCTGTACTGCTTCTGCAGTTTAAAAATCGGTCGCAACTTGCCATCGATGCGGTAGCGGACCACCAATTGGGTTTCGGTGGGCTCGATGTGGATGTCGCTGACCCCCTTTTTGATGGCCTCGGCCAAAATACCGTTGACCATTTTGATGACCGGGGAGTCCGAAGCGGCGCGCGCTAGGGATTCAGCATCCTCCTCCTGCTCCTCGCTCCCATCATCCTCACGAACCTCGGCATCTTCCAAGCTCTCCGATAAACCCGCCATGGCGTCGTCGGCACTGCTGCCGTAGATGGCCTCTAGTCGTTTTTGGATGGCACTCGGGGTGGCGAACACCCCCTTGATGGGGCGGTTGAGGGTAAAGCGGATTTCGTCGACCGCTTTCAGGTCAAGAGGGTCGATCATGGCCACCAACAACTGGCCGTTATGTTCTTGCAGGGGAACGATCTTGTACTTCATGGCCGCTTTTTGCGGCACCTGCTCGGCCATTTCGGCACGGACGGGAAAGCGTTCCAGATCAATAAAGGGGACGTGATAAAAAGAAGCCAGCTTGGTCACCAAGTCGCGCTCGGGGACCTTCTGATCTTGAACCAGTGTTTGGATCATCGCCCGACCGTTCAGGCCGCGGACCTTCTCCCACTGTTCAACGGTAATTAAACCCTGTCCAACAAGGTGATTCCCCAGAGCGGCTCGGGGACCAGTGACATTACCTTTTGGGGCGGCTTTTGCGTCGACCACGGGTGCTCCTCAATAACTTGCGAACGATGTGAACCATCGCTCCAACGTGGCGCCAATCATGCGGGCTCTTCGATTTCATGGCATGATTCGGTCGGTTCGATCAGGGGCATGCGGAATCCATTGGGAAGAAAATCGATCCAGTCTCGTCGCAACCGATCCTGACAACAGACAAGAACTTCCCGCTGCATCTCACAGGCCGAACAAGCCTTTCCATGTGACCCGTTCTTGTCAAGAAATTATTTCTTTACATGGGGTTGGGACGAGTAACTCGTCCAATACTTCAAAAGTCGAATTCCTTTCGCCCAACTCCATTAAGGGACACAACCGACATCATGGCATGTACTCGGAGCAACCCCGATTGGCGGCATCGTTGGGTCCAAACGGGGGCCTTCCTCGCGATCATAGGGGTGCTCGCTTTGGGGCCAAGCCTCCAAGCGGAAGCGCTACCCCCTTCATGGGAGCGATTGGCCAACGAATTCGCGCTGGAGGTTCCGCAACAACCGGTCATCGAGCGGTGGCGCCAGTCACTGGCGGGCGATCTTCACGATTTATCAACCACCTTTGCCCGAGCCTCAACCTATTTGCCCATTATTCTACCGATCATCCGCGAAGAGGGTCTACCTGCGGAGCTGGCATTGCTCCCCTTTGTCGAAAGCCGTTTCGACCCGTTCGCGATCAGCCCCTTCCGGGCGACCGGATTATGGCAGTTTATCCCAGCCACGGCGCGGCGTTTCGACCTTGTGCCAACGGCTTGGATCGACCCCCGCCGCGATCCCGAGGCCTCTACACGGGCGGCTATGAGGTACCTGGCTTCATTGTACCGTCGTTTCAACGACTGGAGTTTGGCCGTTGCTGCCTACAATGCGGGGGAAGGAAATATTGCCCGAGCCATTCGTCATTACACCGTGAAGGCTGGCAACGAGGCCAGCAGCCCGGTTTGGTTTCTCGATCTTCCCTCTCAAACCGACGTGTATGTAGCGCAGTGGTGGGGCTTGGTTTCTTTGTTTCACGATCACCAAGAGCTATTGGACCCCCTCCTCAGCGATTGGACCCCTGTTTTACACGTCCCTATCGAGGGGCCGGTCGATCTAACCGTCCTAGCCAAGGTTGCCGATGTCCCTTTGGAGGAACTCTACCGACTCAATCCCGAATTCAATCGTTGGGGAACCCCCCCAAAAACCGGCATCTGGCACTTGAGGGTGACGCCCGAGTATGCCAACGCCATTCGCAGCGCCTGGGCACGACTGCCCTCCTCGGAACGGGTCGCCTGGATTCGCCATCGTGTCCTTCTCGGTGAAACCCTCGACAGCATTGCCCGCCGCTACCGGGTCGACTTGGAAACCCTTCTGTCGATCAATCACGCTGTCGATCCCAGGCGACTACGCATCGGCACCGTTTTGGTGATTCCTCAATCAGCACGCCGGGGCAACACCTTCAACGTTGCCCTTCAAGAACGCCAGCTCCTGACCTCATCGGCGGGGTATCTTACCTACAAGGTGCAAACCGGCGATTCACTTTGGGATTTGGCCCGACGTTTCGATAGCTCGGTTTCCCGTCTGCGGGCGTTGAACGGAATCTATCAGGGTGGAGGGATCCAGGTTGGACAAACCATAAAAATCCCCCAAAAGGCGACACCCGCCACCATGGGCACCACCCGCAAAGTGGTTTACACCGTACGCCATGGCGACAGTTTGGCCTCCATCGCCACAAAGTTCGGTATTCAGGTCAGCGATGTCGTGGCCTGGAATCCCCAGTATCGCTCCCCTCTGATCCGGCCCGGACAAAAGATGATTTTGTATGTCCGCCCCACCGATATTGCCGATCGACTGATGTGACGTAGCAATCGCGCTGGACCCCGATGACGGAAGTTTGGAAGATCCCCCGAATGGTTTGGTCCCTCTTCCCCTTTCCCCCGTGGACGGCGTATGACCCGCAAACAATGGACAGAACTCTTGGTTCTGACCCTGCTGCTCGGCAGCTGCTCCAACGACACAAAGCCCTCTACCCCCCCCCCCTCTCCAGTCCAGCATGCCGCAAATGTCGCTCCTGAACTGGGAGGGATGCTGATCTCGGGCTCCATCGGAGAGGCTTCGACCCTCATCCCCCTACTCGCCTCAGATGCCTCCTCGCACGCCATCTCAGGCATGGTGTACAGCGGACTGCTCAGGTATACCGGCGATCTTCGTCTGGTTGGCGATCTGGCCGAATCCTTTGAGATCTCAAGAGACAACCTCACCCTGACCTTCCATCTGCGCAAGGGGGTGAAATGGCACGACGGCGCCCCTTTCACCGCCAAGGATGTCGCCTACACCTGGGACGTCACGGTCGATCCCAGCACCCGCACCGCCTACGCCGGCGATTTTCAGATGGTCGACACCCTTGAAACCCCGGACGATTTCACGGTGGTAGTCCACTACAAGGAGCCATTTGCTCCGGCACTGGCCTCTTGGGCGACCTCAATCCTCCCGGCCCATCTGCTAGAAGGCAAAGACATCCACACCTCCGAGCTTGCCTCCAAACCGGTGGGGACCGGCCCTTACCGCTTTGGCACCTGGGAGCGGGGGGCGCAGATCACCCTGACCGCCAACCCCGATTACTTCGGTGGCACGGTGTGGATCGACCGTGATCGCACCCGGGTCATTCCCGACACCGCCAGTCAGTTCTTGGAGCTCAAGAGCGGTGGGATCGACTCCATGGGGCTCACCCCGCCCCAGTACGTTCGCCAAACACAAGGGGCTGAGTTCCAAAAGAAATTCGAGGTCTACCGCTACGTCTCCAACAGCTACACCTACCTAGGTTTCAACCTGAAGAACCCCCTGTTTGAAGACGTGCGCGTGCGTCAGGCCATCGCCTACGCCATCGACACCAACGAGCTGATCGAAGGGGTACTGATGGGCCAGGGGATCGCCACGGCGGTCCCCTACAAACCTGGCCACTGGGCGGCCAACACCGCGTTGTATCCCTACCCCCACGATCCTGAAAAAGCCAAGGCGCTGCTCAAAGAGGCTGGCTGGGAGGACCACGACAGCGACGGTATTCTCGACAAGGATGGCCACCCCTTCCGCTTCACTGTGGTCACCAACCAGGGCAACAAGATGCGGGAATCGACCGCCATCATCCTGCAGCAGCGGTTGGCCAAGCTGGGGATTGAGATGAAGATCCGCATCGTCGAGTGGGCCGCATTCCTCAAGCAGTTCATCGACACCCGAGAGTTCGAGGCGACCATTCTGGGTTGGGGACTGGGCAATGACCCCGACCAATTCGACATCTTCCACTCCTCCAAAATCAAAGCCCCTCAGCTCAACTTTCTGAGCTTCGACAACCCCGAGGTCGACCGACTTTTGGTCGAGGGGCGTACCACCTTCGATCAAGCGACCCGCAAGAAAACCTACGACCGCTTCCAAGAGATTCTGCACGAGCAGGTGCCGCTCATCCCTCTCTACGCCCCTTATGCCCTGGTTGCCGTGGATCGGCGCGTTCACGGCATTGCGGTGCAAGCGGCGGGGATCGACTACAACCGGGAGGAGTGGTTCATCCCCAAAGCCGAGCAAGTCCACCCGACGGTCGCCCCATGATCCCCTACCTGCTGCGTCGTCTGGGGGGGATGCTCCCCCTGCTGCTAGGTATCACCCTCATCACCTTTGCCGTCATTCATCTGGCCCCCGGTTCGCCGGTCGATCAGCTCGGCGAGCTCAATCCCAAGGCGACCGAGCAGTCGCGTCTGAAGATGATTGAGGCCTACAACCTCGACAAACCGCTTTGGTTGCAATACGGCCTTTGGCTGGAGCGTCTGGCCACGCTTGATTTCGGGACCTCGTTCGCCCCCGATGGTCGCCCAGTCTGGGACAAAATCGTCGAGCGCATCCCGATTACTCTGGTCATCAACCTGCTCTCGATGCTGCTGATCGTCACCGTGGCGGTGCCGTTGGGGGTCGTCGCGGCGCTGAAACGCAACTCCTGGCTCGACGGCACGATTTCGGTCTTCGTCTTCATCGGCTTTGCCATCCCCACCTTTTGGCTGGCGCTGCTGCTGATGATCCTGTTCGGGGTGCAACTGGGCTGGTTGCCGATTTCGGGATTAACCGCCCCAGACCATGCCTCGCTGAGCTTTTGGGGACAGGTGGGGGACTATGCCAAACATCTGCTCATGCCTGTGCTGCTTTCGGCCTTCGGGGGTCTAGCGGGGTTCTCCCGTTTTATGCGCTCCTCCACCCTTGAGGTACTCCACCAAGACTTCGTCACGACGGCCCGGGCCAAGGGACTGCCCGAAGCGGTGGTGATCCGACGCCACATCCTGCGCAACGCTTGGCTCCCCATCATCACTCTGCTGGGGTTATCGGTACCGGGACTGATCGGCGGCTCGGTGATCTTCGAGACGATCTACGCCATCCCCGGCATGGGACAGCTCTTCTACCAAAGTGTGATGATGCGCGACTACCCTCTGGTGATGGGAATTCTGGTCCTCGGGGCGGTTTTGACGCTGCTGGGCAACTTGATTGCCGATCTGGCCGCCGCGGCCTCCGACCCCCGCATTCGTAAGGGACTGCAATCATGATCCAGCTGATGTGGCGCCGTTTTGCTGACCTTCCTCTGGCCATGGCGGGGTTGATCGCCGTCGCGATTCTTTTTGTTGTTGCCGTAACCGCCCCCTGGCTTGCCCCCTACGACCCGACCGCCATCGACGTAAGGGCAATTCTGGAGCCCCCTTCCGGTCAACACTGGCTCGGGACCGATCAACTCGGGCGCGATGTCGCCTCGCGCATGATCTTCGGCACCCAAATTTCGTTGCTGGTCGGTTTTGTGGCGGTGGGAATTTCGATTGCCATCGGCACCCTGATCGGCGCCTGGGCCGGAGCGATAGGAGGACGGGTCGACGCCGCCTTGATGCGGCTGGTCGACGTCATGCTCTGCTTCCCCGCCTTCTTTTTGATTCTGGCGGTGATTGCCCTGCTGGAGCCCTCGATCTGGAACATCATGATCGTGATCGGCGTAACCTCGTGGATGGGAGTGGCGCGATTGGTGCGCACCGAGCTGCTCAGTCTCAAAGAGCGGGAGTTCGTCCTGGCAGCCCGTCTGGCCGGAACCCCCAGCTGGATCATCACCCTACGCCATTTGCTACCCAACGCCCTGGCCCCCATCCTGGTAACCGCCTCGCTGGGGGTGGCGGGGGCGGTGTTGACCGAATCGGCGCTTTCGTTCCTCGGCATCGGAGTGCAGCCCCCTACCCCCTCCTGGGGCAACATCCTGACCGACGGCAAAGATGCCATTGAGGTCGCCTGGTGGCTGTCGCTCTTCCCTGGCTTGGCCATATTGCTCACCGTGATGGCTTACAACCTGATTGGCGAGGGGATCCGTGACGCCAGCGATCCCCGTCTGCTGGAGGAACAGGCTCGGTGACCCACCCCGCCCCCCTAAACGTCGGCGACATCGCCCCCTTGGTACACAAACTGGGGCGCCCCCCTCGGGTGGGGCTGGCGTTGGGGACCGGCGCGGCGCGGGGCTGGGCCCATCTGGGGGTGTTACAGGCGCTGGAGGAGGCCAAGATCCCAATCCATGCCATTGCCGGATGCAGCATGGGGGCCTTAGTGGGGGGGATGTACTGCGCCTCGGGATTGGGGCCATTGCAACACTGGGCAGGCAAAACCAGGATGCGGCAACTGCTGACCTTCATCGATCCGGTTTTCCCTCGTAGCGGCCTCATCGACGGCGAGAAGGTGCTCGATTTCATCCACGATCTGGTCGCCGATCCCCCCATCGAATCGTTCCCCATCCGCTTTGCCGCCGTTAGCACCGACCTGGCCCGCAGCCAGGCGGTATTCCACCTCGAAGGGCCGCTATTGGAGGCGATCCGGGCCTCGATTTCTCTGCCAGGCATCTTCACCCCCGCCCGAGACAACGGTCGCCTGTTGGTCGACGGCGGCTTGGTCGATCCGCTTCCAACCACGATTTTGAAGGAGATGGGAGCCGAGTGGATCATCGCCGTCGACCTGACCCTGAACGCCTCGATCCGCTTGGGCAAAAAGCGGAGTCATGTGCCGCACAAGGAGCCTCGCCTCGACCCACTGCCCTACGTCAAAGGGCCACTGCGTCGGGCTTGGCGGCGCCGGGTTGACGGCATCCGGCAATGGTGGGAGGCGGAGGGAGCCCAACCCAACATGGTGGAAATCCTCCTATCGAGCCTGTATACCATGCAAAGTCGACTGGTCGAGGAGTCATTGCAAGAAACCCCCGCCGACGTGCTGCTCCGCCCCCCTCTGGACGACATCCGCCTGCTTGAATTCCACCGTGCCTGGGAGGCGATCTCAGTGGGGCATCGGGTCATGCAAGAGGCGATTGCCGCTTGGGGTGGGGCTCAATGGTTCACCCCCACCCCCCCTACTCAACCCCGTGGAGCCGCCAATCCATGAGCACCCCACGCGATCAATGGCGTTCCCAAGTCGGGTTCATTCTGGCCGCAGCCGGTAGCGCCATCGGCCTTGGAAACATCTGGCGTTTTTCATATTTGACCTACGAAAACGGGGGCGGCGCATTTCTCGTCCCCTACTTGATCGCGCTGTTTCTGGTTGGCATCCCCTTGATGATCGTCGAGATGGGATTGGGCCATTTCATGCGCGCCTCGGCCCCGGTTGCCATGGGACGGATCTCCCCCCGTTTTCAATGGGTGGGATGGTGGGCGGTGCTCCTGACCCTGCTCGGCATCGAGATCTACTATTGCGTCATCATCGCCTGGTGCCTGGACTTTACCTTTTTGTCGCTAGGGTTGGCCTGGGGGAACGACCCCAACGCTTACTTCTTCAAGGATTTTTTGGGATTGAGTGAAGGTCCTTTCGACATCGGCCTGCCCAATCCTGTCATATTGCTCACCCTGGCCCTAGTTTGGGGGATCAACTGGTGGATCGTGCGACGCGGCGTAGCCCACGGGATTGAGCAGGCCAACAAAATCTTTATTCCGATCCTGATCGCCACCACCGCCATCCTGGTTTTCTGGTCGCTGAACCTGCCCGGGGCCATGGTGGGCGTCCACGCGTATCTTTCTCCCGATTGGAGCAAACTGGCCCAGGGCAAGGTCTGGATCGACGCCTTCACCCAGATCTTTTTCACCCTCTCCATCGGCTTCGGCATCATGATGGCCTATGCCTCATACCTGCCCAGGCAGGCGCCGGTAGTGCGCGATGCCCTGATCGTCAGCATTCTCAATTGCGGGTTTAGCCTGTTTGCCGGTTTTGCCGTTTTTTCCACCTTAGGTTTTATGGCCCAGGCCAAAGGGGTCGGCATCGACGAGGTGGTCGCCCAGAGCATCGGTTTGGCCTTCGTTGCCTACCCCGAGGCGATCTCTCACATGCCGTTTTTGCCTGGACTATTCGGCTTTCTCTTTTTCGCCTCGTTGACCATTGCCGGGCTTTCCTCCTCGGTCAGTTTGGTCGAGGCCTTCGTCGCCGCGCTGGGGGACCGTTACGGCCTGGATCGCAAGATGACGGTCGACCGTGTCTCGCTTCTAGGGTTTGCAGGGGGGATCGTCTTTACCACCGGAGCGGGGCTCTTTTGGCTCGACATTGTCGACCACTTCTTGACCCAATACGGCCTGACCATGATTGCCCTGTTCGAGGTGCTGGCAACTGGCTGGATTTTGAAATCCCAGCGTCTTGAAGAGCATCTCGAAAACGCCGCCCCGTTTCGGATGCGCAAGGTTTACGCACGTTTCATGCGGATCGTTATCTCATTGGCGTTGTTGGGCGGGTGGCTTGGTTTGACGGCTGCAGGGGACAGCCTGGGGGCGATGCTGGGACGACTGCTGCTGCTGCTAGCGCTGGCCTCGATTTGGGTGGCCCACTCCTGGTTCGACTTCTCGGTGCGGATCATCATCCCGGTGATTTTAGTCATCCTGCTCGATGGAGCGCTCACGCAAGAGTTCGCCCCGATCTTCCAGGATGGCGGTAAATGGTACGGTGGATACAATGGCGCCGCAGTCTTCCTTTTAGGGGGGGGATGGCTGCTGGGAACTCTGACGGCCGCCATCGCCGTCGACCGGCATCGGCCACATCCCCACCACGATCAGTGCCCTGCACCCGAATAAGAGCAAGTTGCCCTACTCGCGTTGATCGCTCCATCAGGACAATTTCCTGTGGCGGTCTTGTCGGGCCATCTTATGCTTTACCCTTGTTCAAGATTGAAGGTATTGTCTTGCGGTTGCGGGGATCAAAGGGGGTTCGCTCCCGGTCATGGACCGCCTGATCCCCCATTTCGTTAGCGTAATTTTCGACGCGCCCCAGCCCATTCATCGGAGGCGGAACGACCTATGGCGGATATGAAGTCACTCCCCGTTCGAACGCTCCTGACCCCTCATTTCATGTGGAAGCGGACCCGTTTTTGGACGATGGTCGGTGTTGCTGGCCTCTTTGTAGGGGTGTCGGGTGGTGCCTGTGCCGATACCGAAAACGGTGCCATGATCTTTGCCAACATCTGCTCCAGCTGTCACAGCATCGATAAAAGCAACGGTATCGGTCCCGGCCTGCAAGGGGTCATCAGTCGCGCCCCCAGCCTCGAATGGATCGACAAGTGGCTGCACGACCCCGATAAGGTGATCGAGAGCGGTGATGCGTACGCCAAAAAGCTACGGGAGGGGCGTATCATTACCATGCCGACCCTCAAGGTAATGCAGGACGCAGCCAACCGCCAAGATGTCATCGAGTACCTCAAGACTTTGAAATAATCGATGGGCAATAACCCCGACCTGTTGGTGTGGATCGACCTTGAGATGACCGGGCTCGATCCCGAGCGTCATACCATCCTCGAAATCGCCACCCTCGTGACCGATGCCGAATTGGCCCCTCTGGCGGAGGGGCCGGTTCTGGCCATCCGCCCCACCCCTCAAGAGCTGGAGGCAATGGATGGCTGGAGCCGGGAGCATCACGGCGCCTCCGGCCTATTGAATCGCTGTTTGTCCTCCCCCCACGATTTAGCTCAAGCTGAGGCACTTACCCTCACGTTCTTGAAGGAGCACGGGGTGGTCGAGGGACAATCCCCCCTGTGTGGTAACTCGATCTGGCAGGACCGTCGCTTCATCGCCCGCTACATGACCCATCTGGACCAGTTTCTTCATTACCGTTTGATCGATGTCTCCACACTGAAGGAACTGGCCAAACGTTGGTATCCCGAGCTCCAGCCCCCCGCCAAGAAAAAATCGCATCTGGCCCTTGACGACATCCGGGAATCGCTGGAGGAGCTTCGGTTTTACCGGCGCGCCATGCTGCGCTAATTCCCCCCTTGCGAGATCCAATGTTTCTCGATTCCACCCCCCCTTGGGCGCAGGCCCACCTTCGGCTTGAGGCGTGGCGTCGCACATCAAACGCCCGCGTGGTCTTCACCAACGGTTGCTTCGATATTCTTCACCCCGGCCATGTTACCTACTTGGACGAAGCTCGGGCCCTGGGCACCCACCTGGTGCTCGGCTTGAACACCGACGCATCGGTGCAGCGGCTTAAAGGGCCCAAACGGCCCATCCACACCACCATCGAGCGGGCCACCGTTCTGGCTGGCTTGCGGTCGGTCGACCTGGTCGTCCCTTTCGATCAGGACACCCCCTTGGAATTGATTCTGGCCCTGCAACCCGACGTATTGGTCAAAGGTGGCGACTGGGCGGTGGAGCAGATCTTGGGGGGCAAAGAGGTCATCGCCTGGGGAGGAGAGGTGCGCTCCCTGCCTTTTGTGGATGGCAAGTCGACCTCGGGGAGCATCGAGCGGATCATCGAGCGTTACTGCCCCAAAGCTGGAACCTCGTCGTGAAACTGGCCTTGGCGGAACTTGCCGCCCTTATCAACCCCACAGCGCTTGCAACCGACGCCGCCACCCTGGAGGCCTACGGTTTCGATGCCACCCGTACCCGGGGCGAGGTCTTGGCGGTGGTATGGCCGGCAACAACCGCAGAGGTTGCCGCCCTCGTACAATGGGCCCGCCGTTACCACACCCCGATCATCCCGCGCGGGCGGGGAACCGGCATGACCGGTGGCAGTGTGCCGATGACTCCATCTGTGGTGCTTTCTCTGGAGCGGATGACCGCCATCCACAGCCTCGACCTTTCCAATCGCTCGGTACGTGTCGAGCCGGGGGTCGTCAATGGCGACCTGCAGCAATTCCTGGCCCCCCACGGTTTCTTCTGGCCCCCAGACCCATCCTCCTCCCTCTATTGCAGCATCGGCGGCAACATTGCCGAGGGCTCGGGTGGCCCCAAGGCGGTCAAATACGGGGTCACCAAAGATTGGGTATTGGGACTGACCGCCGTGACCGGCAGCGGCGAGGTGATCCATACCGGAGCGGGGACCAGCAAGTCGGTGACCGGCTACGACCTGACCCGGCTGCTGGTGGGCTCGGAGGGGACGCTGGCCATCGTTACCGAGGCGATTCTCAAAATCGCCCCACAACCACAAACCAAGGCAACCATCCGGGCCATCTACCGGGGGGTCAAGGAGGCTGCTGAGGCGGTGGCCGCCATCATGAGCTCCCACATTACCCCATCGGCCCTTGAGTTCATCGACGCCGCCTCGTGTCGCGCCATCGAAACCTTCAATCCGGTGGGGCTTCCGGACGGAGCGGGCGGCATGTTGATGATCGAGGTAGAGGGTAGCGTCGAAGGGGTGGCAACCGAGGCTGCCGAGGTGGAACGGTTAGCGGCGGTCGAGGGGGTGATTTCGCTGCGCCGAGCCCAAAATGCCGCTGAAGCGGCCAGTTTATGGAAATCCCGCAAGGCGCTATCCCCCGCTTTACTGCGCATCAACCCCCAGAAAATCAACGAAGACATCGTGGTTCCCGTTGGTCGTCTGCCCGAGCTGGTGCAATGGCTGGAGGGGCAGTCCAAGGAACAGAACATACCCATTGCCAATTTCGGTCACGCTGGTAACGGCAACATCCACGTCAACCTGATGGTCGATCCCGCCGACACCGCCATGATGGCCCGAGCTGAGCCCCTGCTCGACACGCTGTTTCACAAGGTGATCGAAATGGGGGGGTCGCTTTCGGGAGAGCACGGCATCGGTACGATGAAATCGGCTTGGTTGGGGCTAGAGGTCGATCCCGCCACCTTGGCGACCATGCAGGGGGTGCGCAAGGTGTTCGACCCCGACGGGATTCTCAACCCCGGCAAGATCTTCCCCGCCTGATTTTTCTACGCATCTGGAATGCCCTATGAGCGACGCCCACACCCCCACCATGATCACCCTCGAAATCGAGGAGCATTACCGCCCTTTCGTCGAACTGATCGTGCAACAGATGCGGATCAACGACGACAAATACGGCCACAGCGATCCCAAACGGACCCTGCCGTACTTCATGGCAGTGTGTAACGAGCAGATGGGGAAGTTGTCGCTGGCAGCAGCCATGGGCAACCACGAAGAGGCCTTGGAACGCATCGGAAAAACCGCCGCCATTCTGGAGCCGGTCTTTAGGCGACTGAAATAAAAAACCCCGGCGCCCACATGGGCGCCGGGGTTCTCAAAAAAAACGCTCGCCTGTTTTGCGGTTATTTCTTCTTTTGCAGGTGCTCCCCGACGCGACGATCTTCGATCCCCACGTGTTTGACCAACCACTCCACCACCACTTTGTTGGTATTGCGCATCAAGGTCAGGCCGGGCCCTTTGGCTTCGAACTCTTCCTTGATCTTGGTGAACTCACCCAAAAAGGCCCGGTGAAGCTCCTGGTGCGCCGCGATGCCGGGATAAGCCGACTTCTTCATCAGCTCCTCCTCGGCCTTGAAGTGCTTGACCACATAATCGCCCAGAAAATCGATCAGATCCCCAAGCTGCTCTTTGTGGGGCATGCCACCGCTCAAATCGAAGACCTTGTTCACACGATCGAACAATTCGGCGTGCTGGTGATCGATCGCATCGACTCCAGTGGAAAGGACGCTCATCAGGTCGAGTTTCATGCAGGAGACCTCGTAGGTGTAAACAAAACCGGCCCCGTGGGTCCGGCGATACCAGTCACCCCCCGCATGGGTGAACCGATCATCAAGGACATGCAACGTCAGCGGATGTATTCGACATGCCCTGTATATCCACAGATCCATCACCCAAACGCGAACCGCTACGTCAACATGACGAGATGTTAACCCGCCCCCCGCCGCGAATCCAAGGTCAAGTATGCATTGTTTTACTGTTTCATGACTGCAATCCACACCTGACCTGCGGAGATACCCCCATCCCCACCTGGAATAATGCTGGCATTGGTTACGGATAGACCATGGAGCTCAAGTTGCATGCGCACGGCGTCGGTCAGCAGTCGATTATTCCAACACCCCCCACCCAGGATTACATCGGTCACATTTTCAGGTTTTGCGGCCTGAAGAACCCATTGAGAGATCCCTTTTGCGAGCCCTGCGTGGAATCCCACCGCCGCATCGGCCACACCCAGGCCACCCTGCTGACCCCTCAACACCCCCAGTAACAGGGGGGTGGGATCGAGCACCCCACAGGTGATGTCACAGGGTGGGAAATCCCCCGCGACCCCGTGCCGCGCCGCCCCCTCCAGCAGCATTGGTGCCTGCCCCTCGTAGCGATTGTCGACATCCCCAAGGATCAACGCCGCAGCGGCATCGAACAACCGTCCACACGAGGTGGTGGTGGCTGTTTCCTTGCCCGCCAATAGCCGCTGTACCAGGGGTTCGAGCAAGGGACGATTTGCGAAGCGCCGCTTGAGCTCGGGCAACGCCCCATCTCCCAACGCTTGGACCAGCCACGCCACCACCATCCGCCAAGGCTCCTTGGCTGCCCGATCCCCCCCCGGAAGCGCCACGGGGCGCAGATGACCGACCCGGCGCATCGATCCATCCCCATCGACCCGCAACAGCTCGCCACCCCAGGGTTGGTCATCCTCGCCCCAGCCGAAGCCGTCGAGTGCCACCCCGAGCACCGGACCCTGAAGACCCCGTTCGGCCATGACGGCGGCAATGTGGGCATGGTGATGCTGCACTCGAATCAGGGGCAAACCGTGGCGGGCAGCAAAAACCTCAGCCAGCCGGGTGGAACGAAAATCGGGATGGAGATCGCAGGCGACCCATTGGGGATGCAGGTCAAGCACATGCAGCAGGTGCGTGAGCGACTCCTCGGCAAAGGCGACGGTAGCCCCGTTGTCGAGATCGCCGATGTGCTGTGACAGGAAGATCTCGCCCCCCCGGCTGAAGGCCAAGGTGTTTTTCAGATCGCCTCCGAAGGCGACGCCGTCGCTCCCCCCCTCCAACCGCGCCACCGGTCTGGGAACGAACCCTCGCGCCCGGCGCAGAAACACCGGCGCCCGCCCCCCCAACACCACCGAGTCATCGGCCCGGATGACGATGTCGCGGTCGTGCAGCAGGGTGGCGTCAGCGATGCCGCCCAGGCGAGCCAGCGCCTCTGCGTTGCCGGTCACCAGCGGCTCCCCCCCCGGATTGGCCGAGGTCGCCACCAGCAATATTTCGCAAGGTCGCTCAAGCCAATCCCACCCGCTCGGCTCCCCCGCCAAGGCATGGAACAACAGAAAGTGAATGGGGGTATAGGGAAGCAGCGCCCCGATCCCCACCCCTCCGGGGGAGACCTGCTCCATCCACGGCTCTTGCTTGGCCGGATCGACCACCACAATGGGCCGTTCCACCCCCTCCAGCAGGGTTTGGCTGGCGGGATCGACGTTCAGCCAGCGGCGTAGCGAGGGCAGATTCAACCCCATCACCGCCAGTGGCTTGGCCTCCCGCTGTTTGCGGGCTCGAAGCCGGGCCACCGCCTCGGGGTTCAAGGCATCGACCAGCAGGTGGAAGCCCCCCAACCCCTTTACCGCCACGATCTTGCCCTGACGTAGCAAACCCGCCGCCTCAACAAAACAATCGCCCGGCAGCGGTTGTCCGGTTTCGTCGAGCAATCGAGCCATGGGACCGCATTCGGGGCAGGCGACCGGCTCGGCGTGGAAGCGGCGGTCGAGGGGATCGGTGTACTCGGCGGCGCAGGCGTGGCACAGCGGGAAGGAGGCCATGCTGGTGTTGGCCCGGTCGTAGGGGATCTGGCGGGTGATGGTGTAACGGGGGCCGCAGTGGGTGCAGGTGATCAGGGGATAAAGGTAGCGGCGATCGGTGGGATCGAAGAGCTCGCGCAGGCAATCGGGGCACAGCGCCGTGTCGATGCCGATTCGGGTTGTGACCTCGCCCCCCTGGCTCTGCCCGATGACGAACCCGGTCGCACCCACCGGCGGGATTTCACGGCGCTGGAACTGCTCGATCCGGGCGTTCTTGGGGGGCTGGGATTGCAGCCGGGTTTCGAAATCGGCCAGCCGCTCCCGCCCCCCCTCGACCTCGATCACCACCCCCCCCGCCGTATTGACCACCCAACCGGCCAGCCCCAGATCGAGCGCCAACCGATAGACGAAGGGACGAAAACCGACCCCCTGGACCTCGCCCCCCACCTGCAAACGCAGGCGGAGGGTCTCGGGCGCGGCAGTTTTCAGAGGGTCACCTTGACCCGTTCGGACTCGATCCACTCGTACCAGGCCGCCATCCCCTCGCCGCTGGTCGCCGAAACCTGAAGGACCTCTAGGCCGGGGTTGACCTTGCGCGCGTTGGCGATGGCGAGATCGACGTCGAATTGCAGGTAGGGGAGCAGATCGACCTTGTTGAGCAGCATCAGGGAGGCGGCGTGGAACATGTCGGGGTACTTGAGCGGTTTGTCCTCACCCTCGGTGACCGAGAGGATCACCACCTTGTGGTGCTCACCCAGATCGAATCCGGCGGGGCAGACCAGGTTGCCGACGTTCTCGATCATCAGCACCCCCCCGTGGGGGAGTTCAAGCTGGGGGTAGGCGCGGCCGACCATGTGGGCATCGAGATGGCACCCCTTGCCGGTGTTGACCTGCACGGCACGGGCTCCGGTGGCGCGGATGCGCTGCGCATCGTTGGCGGTCTGTTGATCCCCCTCGATCACCGCCAGGGTCAAGCGTTCGCGCAGGTCGTTCAGGGTGCGGGTGAGCAGCGTCGTTTTGCCCGAGCCGGGGCTGGAAACCAGATTGAGCGCCAGAATCTCGGCGGCCGCGAAGATCGCCCGGTTGTGGGCTGCCAAATGGTTGTTCTTGCCAAGGATGTCTTGCTCGATCTGCACCATGCGCGATTGCGTCATCCCCGGCGCATGGGCCCCCGCCGCCCCATGGCCGTAGTGGTGGTCGCCGTGGGCATCGATATGCAGTGGATCGTCGTGGTGATGGTGGTGATGTTCATGGCCATGATCGTGCGGGTGGCCATGACTGTGGTCGTGGGGATGTTCGTGGTCGTGGTGGTGCCCTTCGTCGCCGGGAGCATGATGGTGATGTTCGCTCTGGCCGTGACGGTGCTCGTGGTAGAACACTTTGCCGTCGGGGCCGACATGGGCGTGCCGCCCCTGCTCCCCCTCGATGTGAACCTCGCCTTCGCTGCAACCGCAGGTCGTACACATATCACCTCCAACCGGTAATGGATTCCCCTGCCTTCATCATCGCCACGACACTAGGGATGGCAAGGAGGGGGTGACGCCTGTTTCGAAAATGGAAGGGACCGTCAAGGAAAGCGCCGCTGGAACGGTGGATCAGCGCAGTGCATCCACCTCGTTGAGCAACAGCCCTACCCCCCCACCCGCACCACCCGGAATCCGATCAAATTGCTCACCCCCTCCTCCCCCCCGACGATCCTGGCAGCGGCGCGCAGGCTCATAGGAAAATCAAACCAAGAGCCCCCCTTGACCACCCGTCCGGCGCCCCCGACCTCCCAAGGGGTGTCGTCGCTTGGCGCACCCTTGTAGCCCCTGTGGAAGAGATCGGCGCACCACTCGGCGGCGTTGCCCGCCATGTCGTAGAGCCCCAGCGGATTGGGGGGGAAGCTGCCGACCGGCAGGGTTTGACGTGGCCCCTCGGATCCATGATTGGCCTGCCCCTCTTGCATCGCCGCTCCCCAGTAGTAGGGGGTGGTTGTCCCGCCCCGGTAGGCGTATTCCCACTGCGCTTCGCTGGGCAACCGGTAGTCGTGGCCGGTGACGTCGCTCAGCCACTGAGCGTAGGCGGTCGCCTCGACCCAACTGACGTTGACCACCGGGCGCATCCCCCGTCCCCACCCCTCGTCGGCGGGGGGGTGGCGGCCGGTTGCGGCGCAAAAAAGGTCGTATTGGGCAAAGGTGGTTTCGTGTTTCGCCATGGCAAACGGGGCGACCGTCACCGTGTGGGCGGGGGCCTCGTAACGGGTATGGCCGAGCTCGCTCTCCTGGCTGCCCATGACGAAGCGACCGCCGGGGATGGCGACCATGTCGGCCTCAATGGTCTGAATCTCGGCGGCATGCTCGCTGGCCCACCCCTGGGCCGCCTCGCGCCGGGCGCGCGCCTGTTGCTCCAACCTGGCGGTCCGCCGGGCCGAGGGCGACGTGCGGGTTGTCACGATGGTCATATTGGTTTGACCCGCCGAGATCGTCACCGTCTGCCCCCCCTCGTAGCGCCATTCCCCGTCGTCGCTCTCCCCCTCGACCACCAACTTGTGTTGCCCGGCAGACAGGGTCAGCAGGATCGGGGTTTTGCCGATGGCTCCCTGCCGCGTCCCATCGACCGACAAGGTCAACCCCTCCCGGTCACTCGCGACCTGGAGCTTGCCCTCGGAGGGGGCGCATGCGGTGAGTAGGCTTAACAGCAGCATGAAGATCCAGCTTTTCATGGTCTTCTCTCGGCTTTCATGGATTCATGAACCAGGGTTTCGGGTGGGTTCCGGGTTCGGCTTCGCCGCCCCGGAATGACGCGGCTAAATGGGTAGTTCCAGCACGATGTTAGTCAAACCGCCCGCCCCTGCTACCATCGCCCCATGACCCCACCCTCGACCCTGCAACGCTGGCTTGACGCAGCCGCCGTCTACACCGACCGGCGGGTGCTGGCGATCCTCTTTCTCGGCTTTTCCAGCGGCCTGCCGCTGGCGCTGACCGGCCAAACCCTCTCGATCTGGCTGACCGAGTCGGGGGTCGACAAGACCACCATCGGCCTCTTCGCCCTGGTCGGCATCCCCTACACCTTCAAATTCCTCTGGGCCCCCCTGATCGACCGGGTGCATCTGCCCTGGCTGACCCGTCGCCTCGGACGGCGGCGCGGCTGGTTGATCGCCACCCAGCTCACCCTGATGGGGGCGGTGGTCGGGCTGGGCGCAACATCGCCCCAGATCGACCCCTGGTGGACCGCCCTGATCGCCTTTGTCGTCGCCTTTTGCTCGGCCAGCCAAGACATCGTCATCGACGCCTACCGGGTTGAGATTCTGCGCGACGAACAGCAGGGGGCGGGGGCGGCCAATATCGTTATGGGGTATCGACTGGGGATGCTCGCCTCGGGGGCGGGGGGGCTGTATTTGGCGACCTACGTCGGCTGGATGGCGACCTACGGCGTCATGGCCGCCCTGGTGCTGATCGGTATGGCGACCGTGCTGCTCAATCCCGAGCCGAGCAAGACGGCAACCCCCGAATCGTTGGCAAGCGAGGCGCAGATCGAGGTTTGGCTGGAGGCCCGACCTCATCTGCGCGGACAAACCGCCCGCGCCTTAAGCTGGATCTACGGCGCCGTCGTCGCCCCCTTTGCCGACTTCATGAGCCGCAAGGGGTGGTGGCTGATCCTGCTCTTCATTCTGCTCTACAAATTCGGCGACGCCATTGCCGGGGTGATGAGCAACCCCTTCTACATCGAGATGGGGTTTTCGAAGATCGAAATCGCCAATATTTCGAAGGTCTTCGGGCTGTGGGCGACCATCGTCGGGGGGGTGATCGGCGGGGTGATCGTCACCCGGCTGGGGATCATGAAAAGCCTGCTGATCTGCGGCCTGTTGCAGATGGTATCGAACCTGATGTTCGTGCTGCTGGCCCAGGCAGGGCACTCGATCCCGATGCTGATCGCCACCATCGCGGTGGAAAACCTGAGCGGCGGCATGGGGACCGCCGCCTTCGTCGCCTACCTCTCGGCGCTGTGCAACGTCGCCTACACCGCCACCCAGTATGCTTTGCTTTCATCCTTCATGGCCTTCGGGCGCACGGTGCTGTCGTCCTCGGGGGGCTGGATCGCCGATCACGTCAGCTGGGTGAGCTTCTTTTTGCTCTCCACCGCTGCCGCCCTACCGGGGCTGCTTTTGTTGCTGTGGATGGCCAAGCGCTACCCGATTCACCCCCAAGCCAGGCAACCGGTCGCGGTCGATCCTTTTTCTTAAGATTGATAAGGAACGCGCCGGAGCATCGCCCGTCCCAAGAGACACCACCAGCCGCAATGGTTGGGCCAAGCGTTCCCCGGGGGATGCAGCCGGTCCCCCTGCCCGTTCCACGGAGGAGACTGTCATGGCCATTCAGCTTCCCGATCTTCCTTACGCTCCAACCGCATTGGAGCCCTACATCACGGCCCACACCCTGGGCTTCCACCACGGAAAACACCATGGCGCCTACGTCGCCAACGTCAATAAGATGATCGAAGGGACCCATCTGGCTGGCGCCAACCTCGAAACCATCATCCAACATTCCGCCGCCGATCCCGCCAAGGCGGGGCTGTTCAACAACGCCGCCCAGGTGTGGAACCACACCTTCTATTGGCGCAGCATGAAACCGGGGGGGGGCGGCCAGCCGAACGGCAAGGTGCTGGAGGCCTTGACCGGTGCCTTCGGCAGTTATGAGGGGTTTGTGGATGCTTTCAAAACTGCCGGAGCGACCCAATTTGGCAGCGGCTGGGCTTGGCTGGTCGACAAGGGGGGCAAGTTGGATGTGATGAAAACCGCCAACGCCGACACCCCCATGATCCACGGCGCCAAGGCGCTGCTCACCGTCGATGTCTGGGAGCACGCCTATTACCTCGATTACCAAAACCGCCGCCCCGATTACCTGAAGGACTTTGTCGAACGTCTGATCGACTGGGATTTCGTGGCAGGGAATTTGGGATAACGACAAGATCAAAGGCGACTCTCGGCAACTGCTCCTGCGTTGCGCTACCTCCGGCATCCATGCCGTCGACGCAAAAGCCGCGAAGGTGCTAAGAACGGCAAAAAATCGAAGCCGCGCTTGCAGGTGTTCTTGGTTTTTTTGCGGCCTCGCGGCTTTGCGTGAGCCAGATTTTGGGTTTTTTGTGCGATTGCTCTAAGCTCCGCCCCTCGCCGGATAGACCGGCGAGCTACATTCAGCGGGCCTCGTGCCCCCATGGTTCAAGGGGATTCCTGCCATGACTTGCGATTTCGACCTACTGGTTTTCGTAGGGCGGTTTCAGCCGTTCCACAACTCCCACGCCGCCATCGTCCAAACCGCCTTGACCAAGGGGCGTCAGGTGCTGGTGCTGATCGGCTCGGCCAACGCGCCCCGCTCCACCCGCAATCCGTTCACCGCCCGCGAGCGGGAGGTGATGATCCGCGAGTCCTTCCCCCTGATCGGGGAGCGGCTGGCCATCGCCCCCATCCGCGACTACCCCTACATGGACGACCTGTGGTTGCGTCAGGTGCAGGACGCGGTCAAAAGCGCCGCCCCCGATGCCCACCGCATCGGCCTGATCGGCCACCTCAAAGACGAAACCTCTTACTACCTACGGATGTTCCCGCAGTGGCAGCTGGTCGAGATGCCCAACATCGACGACCGCTCCTCCACCGAGATCCGCACCTTGCTTTTCGAGCCCCACGGCGAAGGGACGCGGATGGTGCTGCAATCGGCAGTGCCCGCCCCCTGCCTGACCTTCCTCACCGAGTTTCGCCGCCTGCCCCAGTTCGCGGCGCTGGTCGAGGAGTACCGCTTTTTGGCGGCCTATAAAAAGCAATTTGCCGACTACCCCTACCCCCCGACCTTTGTCACGGTCGACGCGGTGGTGATCCACTCGGGCCATTTGCTGGTGGTGGAGCGCAAGGCGATGCCGGGCAAGGGGATGTACGCCCTGCCAGGGGGATTTGTGGGGCAGGACGAACGGCTTCTCGACGCCGCGATTCGCGAACTCAAAGAGGAGACCCGGTTGAAGCTGCCGGCGCCGGTCCTCAAGGGGTCGATCAAGGGCAGCCGGGTCTTCGACGACCCCCACCGCAGCCAGCGGGGGCGGACGATTACCCACGCCTTCCACTTTGAATTCCCCGGCGGCCCCCTCCCCCCGGTAAAAGGGGGGGACGATGCCGCCAAGGCCAAGTGGCTGCAGCTGGCCGATTTTTATGCCCTGGACGGCGCCATGTTCGAAGACCACTGGCACATCGTGACGGCGTTTGTGGGGGGGGTTTGAGGAGGAAAAGCGGTCGCCCGCCCTTCGACAAGCTCAGGGTGCTCGGGAAAAACGGCTCCCACCACCCAAACGAAACGTTCATCTCGGGTGTAAGAGCCCGGTCCCCGGGCGACCCGCCATGCCGACATCGGCACAAAGGTGGATGCGCTGCGCTTATCCACCCTACGCCATCGCGGCGGTTTTGTAGGGTGGATAAGCGCAGCGCATCCACCACCAAGCGTTCCATTCCGGCGACCGGATAGACCGGCCGCCCTCATCCAGGGGTGTCTCACCCCTCTCATGTATGGGGATTCCATCATGAACACCTACAACCCGATCCTCGACACCGACTCCTACAAGGCCAGTCACTTCCTGCAATACCCCCCCAGCGCCCGTGGGCTGTTTGCCTACATCGAATCCCGGGGCGGGGTGCACGAGTCCACCCTGTTTTTTGGGCTGCAATACATCTTGGCCCGCTACCTTTCCACCCCGATCACCCACGCCATGATCGACGATGCGTGCGATCTGCTCACCGCCCACGGCGAGCCCTTCAATGAGGCCGGATGGCGTCTGGTGGTCGAGCGGCACGGGGGGCGGCTGCCGCTGGAGGTTCGGGCGCTGCCCGAGGGGAGCGTTGTCCCCACCGGCAACGCTTTGGTGACGGTGGAGTCGACCGATCCCGACCTTTTCTGGCTGGTCTCCTACGTCGAAACCATGCTGCTGCGGGTCTGGTACCCGATCACCGTGGCGACCCAGTCCTGGGCGATCAAGCAGGTCATCGCCCGCACCCTGGCGCAAACCAGCGACGACCCGGCAGGTCAGCTCGGCTTCAAACTCCACGATTTCGGGGCGCGGGGGGTATCGAGTTTCGAGTCGGCGGGGATCGGCGGGCTGGCCCACCTGGTCAACTTCATGGGGAGCGACACCGTCAGCGCTCTGCTCTGCGGCCGCGATTATTACGACGAGCCGCTGGCCGCCTTCTCGATTCCGGCGGCGGAGCACTCGACCGTCGTCGCCTGGGGGCGCGACGGCGAGGTCGATGCCTACCGCAACATGCTGACCCGCTTCGGTAAACCGGGGGCGCTGCTGGCCTGTGTTTCCGACAGCTACGACCTCTATGGCGCCATCGAGCACCTGTGGGGGGGAGCGCTCAAACAGCAACTGGTCGACTCGGGGGCAACGGTGGTGATCCGCCCCGACTCGGGCGATCCGGCCGAGGTGGCGCTCAAAACCACCGCCCTGCTCGACGCCGCCTTCGGCCACACGGTCAACGGCAAAGGGTTCAAGGTGCTCAACCATGTGCGGGTGATCTACGGCGACGGCATCAACGAGCGCTCGATCCGAGAGATCCTGAGCACCCTGACCGGGGCCGGATACGCTGCCGACAACATCGCCTTCGGCATGGGGGGGGCGCTGTTGCAACAGGTCGACCGCGATACCCAGCGCATGGCGATGAAGAGCTCGGCGATCTTGATGCCCGAGGGATGGCGGGAGATCTTCAAGGCCCCCATCACCGACCCCGGCAAAACCTCGAAAAAGGGGGTGCTGACCACCTGGCGGCACGAGGGGAGCGGCGCCTGGCAAACCGGTTTGCGGGGCGAATGCCCCGGCGCGGGGTGGGGAGACGCCATGCAAACGGTGTGGCGCGACGGGGCATTGCTGGTGCGGCAGAGCCTTGCCGAGATCCGGCAACGCTCTTGGATTCGCTGCCCCCCTGCCCGCTCATCCTGAGCCTGTCGACGGATGAGCCAATGATCCCTCGCCGATACCTTGGGGTGCGCCACCGGCCCCAAGGTGTCTCCCCCTGAAACCCTCGGCTTTCCTCAGCGTCGCACCTGTACCGCAGACCCACCAAAGGAGGCCCGCCATGATGCAGATCCGCCGCGCCGCCGACCGGGGTTACTTCGACCACGGCTGGCTCAAGACCCACCACACCTTCTCCTTTGCCGACTACCACGACCCCGCCCACATGGGGTTTTCCGCGCTGCGGGTCATCAACGACGACTGGATCGCCCCCCACCAGGGGTTCGGCACCCACGGCCACCGCGACATGGAGATCCTGACCTACATGGTTTCGGGGGTTCTGACCCACCGCGACAGCATGGGACACGAGCAGACGCTGGTACACGGCGAGGTGCAGCGGATGAGCGCCGGAACCGGGGTGCGCCACAGCGAAATCAACGAGGGGGATCAGCCGGTGCGGCTGCTGCAAATCTGGCTGCTGCCCGAGGAACAGGGGATCAACCCCCGCTATGGCCAGAAGCGCTTCGATCTGGAGGCGGGGCACGGCCATTTCACCCTGCTCGCCAGCCGCGATGGTGCAGAAGGGTCGCTGACGATTCATCAGGATGTGCGGGTCTACCGGGGGCTTTTGGACAGCGGGCAGGCGTTGGAACAAGCGCTCGACGTAGGGCGACGCCACTGGATTCAGATGGTTGACGGTACCGTCCACCTCAACGGCGAGCTGCTCCATCCCGGCGATGGCATCGCCCTGATCGGAGAGACATCGATGATGATCGAGGCGCAGGAGAACGCCGAGCTGTTGTGGTTCGACTTGGCGTAACTCAAGCTCATGCCGACATCCCTCATCCCCCTCCACAACCTCCACCCCGACCTGCTCTTCGAGCTGCGTTATGCCACGGCCGACAATTTCACCGGCCAGGCGCTCTACCCCCTCCCCTTGTGCCTGCTGCGCCGTCCGGTAGCCAAGAAGTTGGTGCAGGTGCAAATCGACCTCGCCCCTCGGGGTTTGCGGCTGAAAATCTTCGACGCCTACCGCCCCTTGTCGGTGCAGCGCCTGCTCTGGGCCCACACCCCCGACCCCCACTACATCGCGCCACCTTCAGAGGGGTCGCGCCACAACCGGGGGGCGGCGGTCGATCTAACCTTGGTCGATGCGGCGGGGAGGGAATTGCCGATGGGGACCGCCTACGACGACTTTACGCAGCAGGCCCACCGCACCTGCCGGGATCTGCCCAACGAGGTGCTGCGCGCCCGCGATCTGCTGGAGGGGGCGATGCAACGTAGAGGATTTGTGGGAATGCCGACCGAGTGGTGGCACTTCGACGACACCGATTGGCAAAGCTACCCGGTGTTGGATGTCGGATTGGAGGAGGTGGCGCTGTAGCGCCAATTCCGGCGAGGGTAAGGGGCAAACGACCGCCCTTCCGGCGAGCCCTTGCCATCGCGTTGAAATACCCCCTCCCCCACCTCTACCGTCTGCTAAGGCTTGGTTAGACGGGCGAGCAGGCGGTCCAGGGCGTTGGCGAAGTTCTGTTTGTCGGCGTTGCCGAACGCCGAGGGGCCACCCCCCTCCATCATGCCGCTGTCGCGCATTTGGGCCATAAAATCGCGCAGCGACAGCCGTTCGCGCACGTTGTTCGCGTCGAGCAGATCCCCCCTCGGATCGAGCACCCACCCCCCCCTTTCAACCACACGCGCCGCCAGGGGAATGTCGGCGGTGATGACCAGATCGCCCGCCTGGCAATGTTCGGCGATGTGATCGTCGGCTGCGTCGGGGCCGCCATTGACCCGCACCGAGCGATGCAGGGGGGAATCGGGGGTGGCGGGGGGGCGGTTGGCGACCGCGACGGTGGGAATCTGCACGCGCTGCGCCGCCCGATAGAGGATTTCGCGGATTGGACGGGGACAGGCGTCGGCATCGATCCAAATGGTTGGGGCCATCGGGGGGATTCCTATCGGTTGTGAGGGGTTGAACCGGAGGAGACCGTCTCAACCGGCACCTTAAACGGCGCCCCGGTTACCTCTCGCACCAACCTGGGCACCCCGTAGCCGGGCAGTTGGCTCCGCATCGCCTCCAGCAGCGCTTGGGCTTGCTCCTCAGCCACCTCAAAATGGGCCGCCCCCGCCACCCGGTCGAGCAGGTGCAGGTAGTAGGGGGCGATGCGGTGGTCGAGCAGGATTTCGCTGAGCGCCACCTGAGTCTCCACCTCGTCGTTGATCCCCTTGAGCAGCACAGCTTGGTTGAGCAGGGCCGCCCCGGCATCGGCGATGGCGCCCAGGGCGCGCAAGGTGGGGGGATCGAGCTCTTGGGGGTGGTTGATGTGCAGCACCACCCAGTGGCGCAGCCGCCCACCATGCAGCAGATCGAGCCACCCCTCGGTGACCCGCTCGGGAATCACCACCGGGGTGCGGGTATGCCAGCGGATGCGGGTGAGGTGGGGAATCGCCTCCAGCCGGGCGAGCAGGTCGGCCAGGGTGGCGTCGGGGAGCAGCAAGGGATCGCCGCCCGAGAGGATCACCTCCCGAATGTCGGGATTGGCGGCAATCCAAGCAATCCCCTGGCTGGCACCGGACGACAACCCCGCATCGGCCTGATAGGGGTAGTGGCGCCGAAAGCAGTAGCGGCAATGGATGGCGCAGGCCCCCGTAACAACCAACAACGCCCGGCCCCGGTATTTGCTCAGCACCCCCGGCGCCTTGCGGGCCGCTTCATCTCCCACCGGATCGAGGGCAAACCCCGCCCCCCCCGGCAACAACTCCTCTTGGCGGGCCAACACCTGAAGAAGCAAGGGATCGCTCGGATCGCCACGGCGCATCCGCGCCGCAAATGGGCGCGGTACCCGCAGCGGAAATCCGCCTGTCGATTCAAGAGCGTTTTGCACCAGAGGGTGGTCTGGAGCGAAACCGAGGTGGGCCAGCAGCGTGTGGGCGTTGGTGAAGGACTCACGCAGAACGCTTTGCCAAGATGCCTGCTCGGCCTTGAGGATTCGAAGGGACAAAAAAACTCCGAACTGATTGGCGAATATGGGTTTTTATCGTTGAAGAGCCGATCCGAACTTGCACCGACCGGGTTGGGCCGTTAGATTCCCGCCTCTTTTTTCAAGGGCGCCGCATGGTAGCCCAAACCGATTGTTCAGGTGACGGACGATGTTCAACCTCAACGAACTCAACGTGGGCCGCAAGGTAGAGGTCGATGACCTGCCTTGGGTCATTGTGGATGCCGATTTCGTCAAACCCGGCAAGGGCCAGGCCTTTACCAAATACAAGATCAAGAGTCTGATCGACGGTCGCGTGATTGAGCGGACCTGCAAATCGGGCGATATGGTCAAAAAAGCCGACGTCATGGATTCTGAAATGCAGTACCTCTATGCAGACGGCGACTTCTACCATTTCATGGATCCCGACTCCTACGAGCAGGTCGCCCTGGGCGACAAACAGGTGGGCGACACCAAGCTCTGGCTCAAGGAGCAGGAGACCTACCTGGTTACCATGTGGAACGGCAAGGCGATCTCGGTCGATCCCCCCTCCTCGGTGGTTTTGACCATCACCCAGTGCGATCCCGGCATTCGGGGCGACACCGTCTCGGGGGCAACCAAACCCGCCACCCTGGAGACCGGCGCCGTGGTCAAGGTCCCCCTGTTTGTGGAGGAGGGCGACTCGATCAAGGTCAACACCAAGACCGGGGAATACGTCTCCCGGGCTTGATCGGTTGAACCGGATTTGATGCAAAAAGGGCGCGGATTTCCGCGCCCTTTTTGTTGGCTCTGCTGGAGGAGCAATGATCGACTGGCACCCCACCGCCCCGTTGAACCACCTGCGTCTGCGCGCCGATGTCCTGGCACGTACCCGCCGCTTTTTTGTCGAGGCGGGGGTGCTGGAGGTCGAAACCCCCATCCTCTCCCCTGCCAGCGGCACCGATCCCCACTTGAGCCCCTTTGTCACCCGCTTCGAGCCCGAAGGGGGCGGGGCGGCGACCACCCTGTACCTGCACACCTCCCCCGAGCTGTACATGAAGCGGCTGCTGGCCGCCGGGAGCGGGCCAATTGTTCAAATCGGCAAAGTTTTTCGCAACGGCGAGGCAGGCAGCCGCCACAACCCCGAATTCACTATGGTGGAGTGGTACCGCCCCGGTTGGAATTTACTGGCGCTCATCAACGAGGTCGGCGCCCTGCTGCAAACCCTGCTCAATTGCCCCCCCATCACCACACTGACCTTTCAACAGGCTTTTGTGGCGCACGCAGGGGTCGATCCATTGGCGGCCGATCTCGCCACTTTGGCCGAGGCGACCCACCGTCTGCATCTCGATCCCCCGGAGGGGCTCGACCGCGATGGCTTGATCGACTTTCTGCTCTGCTTTGCCGTCGAGCCCCATCTGGGCCATGAGCATCCGGTTGCCCTAACCGCTTGGCCGGTCAGCCATGCGGCGCTGGCGCAGGTCAGCCCAAACGACCCCCGCACGGCGGAGAGGTTCGAGGTGTTTTATCAGGGGATAGAGCTGGCCAACGGCTTCAACGAGCTGTGCGACGCGGCCGAGCAGCGGCGTCGCTTCGAGGAAGACAACCGGTTACGCAAGCAGATGGAAAAACCGGCGTTGCCGCTCGACGAGCGGTTTTTGGGTGCGCTGGAGGCGGGAATGCCGCAGGGGTGCGGAGTGGCGTTGGGATTCGACCGGGTGGTGATGTTGGCGGCGGGGGCCAGTCGGATCGAAGAGGTGATGGGGTTCGGCTGGCGAGGGGTGTAAAGCAACGATCAAAGTGGCTCGCGCTCTTTGGTTTTCACGCCTAAATCGCCCGCCGCAGCACCACTGTTTTGTCGCTCACCAACAGCTGAAAATCGGCGTTGCCCCGGATTGCCTCGGGGACATCCTCCACCTCGACCTGGGCAAACCCGTGGCGCGCGAAGAAGGGGGCACCGATGGTCGAGACGATGAAGACGTCGGCCAACCCCTTTTGTTCGGCCAAGCGGATGATGTTCAGCAGCAAACGACGCCCCAGACCGCTCCCCTGTTGCTCCGGCTCGACCGCCAAGGAACGGATCAGGCCGTGATCCCCGTAGACCTCAAGCCCCACCATCCCCACCACCCGATCCTTCATGCGGGCGATCAGGTTCGATTCGTAATGCTGTTTGATGCCAATGGTCGGCAAACCCACCGCTTCGAGCAGTGACTGCACCTTGGGCACGTCGTGCAGCGGCAGGCGGACGATGTGGGGCTTGGCGGAAAGGGCCTCGAACATGGCGGACTCGGCGGGGTTAGATGGGGCAGGAAGAGACAACCGCTTCAGCGGATTCGACAACGCTGGGTTCTTCGCTGGGGGGCAAACTTAGTCGCCGCGTCGCCTCGCGTCCCAGCGCCTCCCAGCGCCAACCCTGCAACAACCGGGGGGCGGGGGCCCCTTCGACCAGATGGCGAGCCCAACTCAGGGCATCGCGGGAGGAGGCGATCAGCGACAGGGGCAGCTCAAGTTCTTCGGCCAGCACCCGCAAACACTTCCAGATGCGGTTGTGCTCGGCTGCGACTGCTGCGGTGGGTTTTCCGGCCACCATCAGCGCCCCGTCGGGGGGGATGGTTTCGAGCAGCGCCATGACCACGTCGCGGTACCGCCCCTTGGGCAGCACCGGCTCGTCGCGGCTGGCGCCGGTCAAAGCGGGATCGGCCAACACATGGCTGCGGGGACGATTCTTGCGTTGGGCGATCTCTTCGCGCCATACCAGCAGCGCCCGAGCCCGGAACCGTTCCTTGGGTTTGAGCCAGACCCCCGGTTTGAACCGTTGCAACAGGGTATCGCCATCGATCTGAAAGGGGGTTTTGTCGAGCAGACGCTCCCGAGAGGCGGCCACCACCCAGGGCCAACGAGCCTCCCCCACCTTGTCGCGCAGCAAATACCCGACCTCGACCAACTGGCGCACATCGGCTCGGGCATATTCGAGTTGCACGTCGCTCAAGGGGCGCTGGGTCCAGTCGCTGCGTGTCGCCTCGGGGGGAAGGGTGGTATCGAGCAGGGTCTCGAACATCTTGGCCGCCCCGATCTGCTCCCCCATCCCGGCAAAGGCGGCGGCAACCTGGGTATCGATTACTTGGGCGGGCAAGCGGCCACAAAGCAGGTGCAGGATCTCCATGTCTTGGCTGCCCGAGTGGATCCAAAAGGTGCGTTCCTCAGCGGCCAACGCATCGCAGAAGGGGGACCAATCGGTCAGTTCGAGGGGATCGACCAGATAGACCTGCCCGGCAATATCGGCCAATTGCACCAGTCCGGGGGTGGGGAAATAGGTCCGCTCGCGCACGAACTCGGTGTCGAGGGCAATGGCTTCCCCCTGAAGGGACAACAACGCCTCACGCAGCGCCTGGGGATCAGCAATCCACATCGGGCGCTCCCCGATCAACGGCGCAGGTCCAACCCATAGGATTCTTCACGCGATCAAAGTACGAGGGTTTCGCCCTGACGCAACGGGCGAACGTTCGGCAAATCGAGGGCATAGACCTCTTCGAGCAGGGTATCGAGGGTTTCGGGCTTCATGTGGGTGAGGTAGACCGGCACATCTTTGCTGAGCTTGCGCACCTCGTCGGCCATGGTCTCGGGGGTGTGGTGACCGCTGATGAGGGCCAGCTTACGGTACCGATTGGGGAAAGATGTATCGATGATGACCCCCTTGAGGTTGGGCAGCTTGTTGGCCGCCTCCCACAACGGATCGGTCGGTCCCGAGTCGGCGGTGAAGACCAGCTGCGCATTGCCATCGTCGAGAATCACCCCAGTGGTCGGCACCGGGTGATTCACCGGAACGGGGATGAGCCGGACGCTGCCGAAATCGTGGGGCTGCAAGATCGGAACCGGATGGAGTTTGAGGATGCCGGTTTCAAGGGTGGGGATCTTGGTGAAATCGGGCCAAATCCGGTCGTTGAGGAAGTCTTGTTTGAGCACGTCGATCACCCACTGCGAACCGTAGAGGTCGAAGTGGGGGTAGGAATTGGAGGCCACCAAGTTCTTGAGCGAGCGGTTGTCGGCCAAGAAGGCGATGTCTTTGATGTGATCGAGGTGGGTATGGGTGATGAAAATACTGCGGATGCCGTGCTGTTCCTCCAGCGTCAAGGTGGAGGTGGCGGCACCGCAATCGATCAACAGCTCACCGTCGACCAATAAAGAGGTCAACGAGAAGCCGGCAAGTTGCCCGCCATAGCAGCCGAGAATCCGAACTTTCATGAAGGCTTTCTCCCATACCCACGGCAACGGATGGTCGCAAATCCCAAATATTTGAGGAGACAAGCCTCAGCAACCACCTGCCCTCGTACAACTTAATGAGGATCGAGTGCCCGGCGCAACGACCGAACAAACTCGGCCACATCCTCGGCGATCTTATCCCGTTGTTCCAGCCCCTCTTCGATTTTTCGCACAACGGCCGATCCGACGATAACCGCGTCGGCAAAAGCGGCGATCTCGCGAACTTGTTCGGGGGAGCTGATCCCAAAACCAACGCCGATCGGTTGCTGGATGAATCGGCGGGCCTGTTCTAGATGGGCGCGCAAAGCATCCGAATGCGCCCGCTTTACACCCGTGACTCCGGTCACACTCACGAAATAGACGAACCCTTTTCCCTGCTGCCCCAGCGCCACAAGTCGGTTTTCTGTGCTGGTGGGGGCGGCCAAAAGGATGGGATCGAGCCCGTTTTCGGCCATTTGAGGGGCAAAGCTGTCCATCTCTTCGACTGGAACGTCCACCAGCAGCAGACCGTCGACCCCAGCCTCGGCCGCCTCGCGGCAGAACCGGGCGGTGCCGTAGACCTCCACCGGATTGGCGTAGGTCATGATGACGATGGGGGTCTGGTGCCGAGTGCGAAAATCGCGCACCAGACCCAGAAGATCCTCGGCCCGGGTTCCGGCCCGCAGCGCCCGCTCGCTGGCGGCCTGAATCACCGGACCGTCTGCCATCGGGTCTGAAAACGGCAGCCCCAGCTCAATGATGTCGGCCCCTGCCCCGGGAAGCGCCTCTAAAATGGCGCGACTGGTGGCGATGTCGGGATCGCCGCAGGTGATAAAGGGGATCAAGGCGGCCCGACCCTCCTTTTTGAGGGCCTCAAAAACGGTGGCGATGCGGCTCATGACACCACCCCCGGAGTCAGATGGGCGGCCACGGTATGGGTATCTTTATCGCCCCGTCCCGACAGATTCACCAAAATGATTTGATCCTGATCCATCTCGACCGCAGCCTTCAGGGCGTGGGCGATGGCGTGGCTCGACTCCAGCGCCGGAATGATTCCCTCAAGTTTGCAGCACCGTTGAAAAGCATCGAGCGCCTCCTCGTCGGTGATGGTGGCGGTCTCCATCCGCCCCGTTTCTTTCCAGTAGGCGTGCTCCGGTCCGACACCGGGGTAGTCGAGCCCCGCCGAAATCGAATGGGTGTGCAAAATTTGGCCGTGGTCGTCTTGCAGCAGATAGGTGCGGTTGCCGTGCAAAATGCCGACGCTGCCCCCGGTCAAAGAGGCCGAGTGCAGTCCGGTCGCCAATCCGTGCCCCGCCGCCTCGACCCCGACCATCCGCACCGGATCGTCGACGAAGGGATGAAAAAGGCCGGCGGCGTTGGAGCCGCCACCGATGCAGGCGATCAGCAGGTCGGGCAGTCGCCCTGCCATCTCTTGAATTTGCGCCCGTGCCTCGACCCCGATGATGCGCTGGAAGTCGCGCACCATGGCGGGATAGGGGTGGGGACCGGCGACGGTGCCGATAATGTAGAAGGTATGCTCGACGTTGCTCACCCAATCGCGCAGCGCCTCGTTGAGGGCATCTTTCAGGGTGCGGCTACCGGCGGTCACCGGATGGACCTTGGCCCCGAGCAGCTCCATGCGAAAGACGTTGAGCGCCTGACGCTCCATGTCTTCCTCTCCCATGTAGACCTCGCAGTTCAGGCCGAAACGGGCTGCCACGGTCGCCGAAGCGACCCCGTGCTGACCGGCTCCGGTCTCGGCGATCACCCGCTTTTTGCCCATCCGCTTGGCGAGCAGCGCCTGCCCCACGGTGTTGTTGATCTTGTGGGCGCCGGTGTGGTTGAGGTCTTCGCGCTTGAAGAAGATGCGGGCACCGCCGATGGCGTCGCTCAACCGCTGCGCGTAATAGACCGGTGAGGGGCGACCGACGAAGTGTTTGAGGTAGTAATCGAGCTCCCGCATGAATTCGGGATCGGTACTCGACGCCTTCCAGGCCTGTTCCAGCTCGGCCAACGCCGCCATCAGGGTTTCGGCCACGAAACGGCCACCGAAGCGACCGAAATGGCCGCGTTCGTCCGGTTGTTGGTACATCGTCTCGACTCCGGGGTCATGCGCCGCCTCAAGCGACGTCGGTTTTGAATTCGAACCCTTGCGAACCGGTGGTTCGCAGGGGGTCAGCGCGGTCCCACCGCTTTGGCTGCACGGATAAACTGCTCGACTTTATTGCGGTTTTTGATGCCAGGGGCATCCTCGACGCCGCTGGAGACGTCGACAGCGAAGGGGTGGGCCGTGGCAATCGCCTCGGCCACATTGCCGGGATCCAACCCCCCGGCCAGGATAGCGGGACGGCGATGGATCTCGTTGCCCAGCCACTTCCAGTTGAATTGTTTGCCGGTCCCCCCCGCCCTATTGGGTACATAGGCGTCGAACAAATAGGCGTGGGCGGGATAACGCTGAGCGCGGCGGATTGCATCGGGGGTATCAACCCGAAAGGCCTTGATGACGGGACGCGTCAGGCTGATTGCCATGCTGGGGGGCTCACTGCCGTGGAGCTGAATGGCATCGAGCTGGAGTTCTTTGGCGAGCGCCTCGATCTCTTCGGCCGTCTGGTCGACAAAGAGCCCCACCGCAGAAACAAAAGGGGGAATAGCCTCGCGCAACGTCATCGCCTTGAGCGGCGAGACATAACGGGGACTATCGGGGGTGAAAACCAATCCAATGGCATCGGCACCTACTTCCACCGCCGCCTGAATGTCGCGCACCCGTGTGAGACCACAAATCTTGACCCTGACCATGGGGCGAAGCATAAACGATCCGGAGAACCGGAACAGCACCCCCACGCCGATTTTCCCCGGCTTTTTCCCATTGCGGAGCCGCCTTGAATTCCAGCATCCCCCGCTACGGCAACTGGCGACTTCCTCCCGCGATTTGGCGTCTGGGCCTCGTATTGACCCTTCTGGGTCTGGCGACATTGGTAGGCCATCTGCTGTACGACGACCACACCCAGCGTCAAATCGCCCAAAAGGTTTTGCTTGAGGAGGCCCAAACCGTGGCCCCCCTGCTGGCCAAGCCCCATACCCTCCCCCTGGAGCCACTGGGACAAACCCTCTCTTTGTCGCCGGAAAACCCAGTGGTGGTTATTGCCCGGATTGAACTGTGGGATATGGCCGGACAAGCCCTATTGTGGACCAAGACCCGGGCGGGAACCGGCAATCTCAATGGCCTGCCCGGCGCACCCGGGGCGATCGCCCAGCCCCACATCCAAGAACACGAAAAACAGTGGTTTATCGCCACCGTTCCGATCCCCAACCAAAAGGGGCTGTTGCGACTGATCGGCCATCGCCCTGCGGGGACAACCTGGCTTCCCTCGCTGACGGTCGCGATGACGAGTTTTGTTGTATTTCCCCTGAGTTGGTGGTCCATCGCCTGGATGTTCAACCGGCAGCGGCTGCGTGATGAAATGGCGGTGGCCGCCCTGCTCGAATCGCTGACCGGAGCCAGCGCCCCGGAACGTAACGGCCAACACAGGATCGGCACCCTGATTCGCAAACTGCGCTTGCGCATTCGCCACATCGCCCACCGCCTCGACATTCAACAGGCGGCCCTGACCCTCTACCGTGCCGGCCCTATCCCCGAACGGGCCATTGCCCAGGCGCTGGAGCCCTTTCTTGCCGCCGGGAGGGGGCATCAAGCGCTGGTCACCGGAGGGGCATTGTTGCTTGCGGGTCACGACGAGATCCCCACCCTGCGAGTCGCCTGGTCGAGCGATTCCCACCTGCACAGCGAAACCCCCATCCCCCTACTCGACATGTCCCCACTGGAGGCGGTGCAGCAGTACGAGCCGCTGCAAGATCCCGACCGGGGCCAGTTGATTCTGTCCATTCCCCTATCGGGGAAAGAGGCGCCCGCCGGATTTTTGGTGCTGTTCGGGCACGACCTACTAGGGACGGTGGAGGATGAATGGCGCCGGTTTGCCCAGGATCTGGGGGTGGTGGTACAGCGCTGGGAGACGCTTTGCCAACAAAAAACCCTGCAGGGGTATGTTCAGGAGCTCTTCCGATACAGCGAACACCCCGCTTTTTTACTTGAGGAACGAGGACGGATTCTCGACCTGAATCGGGCCGCCGAACGGTTTTTGCAGCGCGGTCGACTCGAAACCGCCGGAAATCCACTTTTTAAGGTATTGCCTGAGGCGGCTCAGGAGCCCGCCTCCCAGGTGATCCGACTGTTGCAGATGCAGCGCCGGGTCGAACCGCGCCCTCTTACGGAACAGGGGACAACCCCCTGGATGGTCTCGGGGGAGCGGATCGAGGGGAGCGAGCCCCTTTTGCTAGTGAAGCTGCACCCGCGTCATACTTGGGCGAACCAACCGCCATGAAAGGCCGTGTTTCATTGACCCCATCTCCCCCCCTGCCTATCCTCCCGCCCCATGTCCAACCACCTTCATCCCCAAGATTTTGACCGTTTCCAGCAGCTGGCCGCCCAACATGCCGCCATCCCGGTGGCACGCACGATCAGCGCCGATCTGGATACCCCGGTCACCGCCTTCCATAAGGTCGCCTTCGGACGGCCCCATGCCTTCCTGCTCGAAAGTGTCGAGGGTGGGGAGCAATGGGGTCGGTACTCCTTTTTGGGGGCCGATTTTCGGGGCCGAATTCGGCTGTCGGGCGACAGCCTGACCCTGATTGCCCCCGACGGCGCCTCGACCACCCTTGACGGCGGGCTGGATTCCTTCCGCAAACTGGTCTTCGAAGAGATCGCCCCCCTACCCGACGCCCCCCGATTCTACGGCGGCGCGGTCGGGGTGATCGGCTACGACTGGGTGCGGCAGATCGAGAACATCGGCAACCGCCACACCGCTCCCGACGGCTGGGACGACATGGAGTTCTTGCTCACCGACACGGTGGTCATCTTCGACAACCTCAAGGGCAAGATGCAGGTGGTGACCGTGGCCCGCCCCGAACGGGAGGGGGGGGCCGAAGCCGCTTTTGCCGCAGCCCAGGGGCGGATCGCCGCCGTGGTCGCCCGTCTCAAAGGGGCTTTACCGCCCCTACCGGCGGCCAGTGGCCACCCCCCCGAATTCATCGTCGATACCTCCCCCGAGGCCTTTGCCGCCAATGTGGCGCGGGCGAGGGAGTACATCGCCGCCGGGGACATCATGCAGGTGGTGCTGTCGCGCCGTTGGAGCGCCCCCTTCGAGGAGGATCCCCTCAATCTGTACCGGGCGATCCGGGCGCTGAATCCCAGCCCCTACATGTATTTGATTCGCCTGAATGATCGGGCGGTGGTCGGCTCCAGCCCTGAAATCCTGGTGCGTATCGAGGATGGGGAAGCGGTGGTCCGCCCCATTGCCGGAACCCGGCGCCGGGGCCGTACCCCCGCCGACGACGCGGCGATGGAACTTGAACTGCTGGCCGATCCCAAGGAACGGGCCGAACACCTGATGCTGCTCGATCTGGGCCGCAACGATCTGGGGCGCATCGCCGCCACCGGCACGGTGCGGGTGCGCGAACAGATGGTGATCGAGCGGTATTCGCATGTGATGCACATGGTCAGCGACGTGGTTGCCATCCCCGATCCCGAGGTCGACGCCTTCGATATTCTCAAGGCGACCTTCCCGGCCGGAACGGTCAGCGGCGCCCCCAAAATCAGGGCGATGCAGATCATTGAAGAGCTGGAGGTCAACCGCCGCGGCCCCTACGCCGGAGCGGTCGGCTACATCGGGGCGAACGGCAACCTCGATACCGCGATCACCATCCGCACCGCCATCGTCGAACCGGGGGTGGTGCATATTCAGGCTGGCGCCGGTCTGGTCGCCGATTCTGTGCCGGAACTCGAAGAGCTCGAAACCCGCAACAAAGCCGCCGCAATGATGGCGGCGGTGCGCCAAGCGGCTCAGGGCTTGCCCTAAAAAGCCGCGACTTGAGAAAACAATCATGAATGCATCGACCAGCCAGCAACCGGGGCGGCGCCACGAAGGGCCGACCCGCCGGGTTTTGATGATCGACAACTACGACTCCTTCACCTTCAACGTCGTCCAGTACCTGGGGGAGTTGGGGGCGCAGGTCGAGGTGGCGCGCAACGACGCCATCACCGTGGCCGAGATCGAAACCTTCCATCCCGACCACATCGTGATCAGCCCCGGCCCTTGCACCCCCAGCGAAGCGGGGATTTCGCTGGAGGTCATCCGCCACTTCGCGGGCAGGATTCCGCTGCTCGGCATCTGCCTGGGCCACCAAGCGATGGGGCAAGCCTTCGGCGGCAACGTGGTACGGGCTCCGGCCCCGGTCCACGGCAAAACCGGCGATATTCTGCACGACGCTCGCGGCGTTTTTTCAGGTATGCCCTCCCCTTTTGCCGCCACCCGCTACCACTCGCTGGTGGTCGACCGCGCCACCTTGCCCGACTGCCTTGAGATTTCGGCTTGGCTGGAGGATGGACTGATTATGGGGCTCCGCCATCGCACCCTACCCGCCGTCGAGGGGGTCCAGTTCCACCCTGAGTCGATCATGACCCAAGGGGGGCACACCCTGCTGCGCAACTTTCTGAATATGTCGATTGCCCACCCGGCCCAACCTGGAGGCAAGCCATGAACGCCGTGCAAACCACCCTGCCCCTGCTGCTGCGCCGTGAAGATCTCAGTCAAGAGCAGGCCCACGACGCCATTGCCGCCATGATGGGGGGGCAGGTCGAGCCGGTGCAGATCGCCGCCTGGCTGACCGCCATGGCAATGAAAGGTGAGTGCATCGAAGAGGTTGCCGGCGCAGCCCGGGCCATGCGCGGTGCCATGACCTCGGTGACCCACACCCACCCCGAGGTGGTCGACACCTGCGGCACCGGGGGGGACGGCTCCCACACCTTCAATATCTCGACCGCCTCGGCCTTTGTGGTCGCCGCCTGCGGCGTGCCGGTGGCCAAACACGGCAACCGGGCGATCACCTCGAAATCGGGTTCTTCCGACGTGCTCGAAGCGCTCGGGGTCAGAATCGACCTGCCCCATTTGGCCATCGAACAGTTGCTGGCCAAACTCGACATCGCTTTTCTCTTTGCCCCCAGCCACCACCCCGCCATGCGCCATGTCGGGCCGGTTCGAGCCAAGCTGGGCTTTCGTACCCTGTTCAACCTACTCGGCCCCCTGACCAATCCTGCCGGGGCGCGCAAGCAGTTGATCGGGGTTTACAGCGAAGAGAAGGTCCCCTTTATTGCCCACGTCTGTCGCCTGCTCGATATGGATCGGGTCATGGTGGTCCACGGTCGCGATGGTCTGGATGAAATCACCCTGTGCAGCGAGACGGTGGTGGCCGAGCTGAACAACGGCATCGTCGAGCAACGCATCCTCACCCCTGAAGAGCTCGGACTGCCCCGCTGCGATCCCGAGGCGCTCAAGGGGGGCGATGCTACCCACAATGCCGCCATTGTTCGGGCGGTGCTGGGGGGCGAGCAGGGGGCCAGGCGCGACATCGTTGTGGCCAATGCTGCCGCCATGCTGGTGGTGGCGGGCAAGGCGAGCGATTTGCGCGATGGGGTGCGTCTAGCCGGCGAAGCCATCGATTCGGGCAATGCGCTCAAGACCCTCGACAGCCTGGTCCATGCTTCACAGGAGATCGGCAATGCCTGAAGCGCAGGGCAAGCCCGACATCCTGGCCACCATCATGCAAACCAAGCTGGAGGAGGTGGCCGCCGCCCGCGCCCAGGTCGACGAGGCGGCGCTGGAGCGCGCCATCGCCGAGCGTTTGGCCACCCGCCCCATCCGCCCCTTTGCCGCTGCCCTTAAAACCAAGGGTGCGGTGGGAGCCGCCGTCATCGCCGAGGTGAAAAAGGCCTCCCCCTCGAAGGGGATCATCCGGGCCGATTTCGATCCGGTGGCCATTGCCCAAAGTTACGAGCGCGGCGGGGCCGCCGCTTTGTCGGTGCTGACCGACCGCCCCTATTTTCAGGGTAGCCCCGAATACTTGCAGGTGGTCTCCAACACGGTTTCTTTGCCGGTTTTAAGAAAAGATTTCATCCGCGACCGCTACCAGATTTTAGAGGCACTGGCCTGGGGGGCCGATGCGATCTTGTTGATCGCCGCCGCCCTGCCCACCGAGCAGTTGGCCGACCTCTACTACGAGGCGACCTCGCGGGGGCTCGATGTGTTGATCGAGATCCACAACGCCCAGGAATGGGAGGCGGTCGCCCCCCTGAAACCGACGTTGATCGGGATCAACAACCGCGACCTGCGCACCTTCGTCACCGATCTGGCGGTCACCGAGTCGCTGCTGCCCCACTTTCCGGCCGGAACCTTCGTGGTCAGCGAAAGCGGTATCCATAGCCGCGACGACGTGCAACGCTTGCTCAGCCGTGGTGTCCATGGTTTCTTAATCGGAGAATCGTTGATGCGCCATGAAGATCCGGGCACAAAGCTGGCGGAGTTGCTGGTATGAGCGGAAAAACCTTAAAGGTCATGCTCGTCGACGACGAACCGATCATCCTCGATATCGTCGGTCGTTTTCTGAAGCAACTGGCCCAAGAGAAGGGGTTCAGGGTCGAGCTGTCCCCTTTTAAATCGAGCGTCGAGGCGCTCTTCGACGCCACCTCGGGCGACCTGCAATACGGTCTGATTCTGCTCGACGTACGTATGGGTGAGATGATGGGGACCGACCTCTTCACCTCTTTGATGGCGACCCACCCCCAGATCATCGACCGCACCCTGTTCATCACCGCCTTCGAGGGCGACCTCGAATCGATTGCCGATCAATATCCGATCAAGGTGCTGGCCAAACCCTTCCGCTACGAGCAGTTTCGCGAGGCGGTGCTTGGCGTCCTGGCCCGTCGCAATAAGTAACCCTTCCTCATGACCCCCCTGCTGCTGGGCCTGACCGGGTTGGAGCCCACCGCCGCCGAATTGGCGGCGCTGCGCGGTTTACAACCGCAGGGCATCATCCTCTTTACCCGCAACATTCAAGATCCCCAACAAACCATGGCCCTGATCGCCGCCTGTCAGGCGGTGGTCGACCATCGTTTGGCGGTGACCATCGACGAGGAGGGTGGACGAGTCAAACGGCTGCCCTCCGTTGAAGCCGAGGGGATTGCCCCCCCCGAGCGCCCCACCCCCTGGAGTCTGGCCGCCCGAGGGGTGGCCGCCTGTCGTCAGGCCGGATTCCAGCACGGGCGCTGGCTCAAGGCTTGGGGGATCACCCATAACCTCGCCCCCGTCTTCGACCTGGGCGACGGTGGTCATGGGATTGTGGGCGACCGCGCCTTCGGTGCCACCCCTGGCACACTTTCCCCCCCTGCCCTGGCCTGGTGTCGGGGGATGGCGGAGGCGGGCATTGCCCTGTGTGCCAAACACTTCCCCGGCCACGGCCTGAGTGGGGTCGATTCCCACCACGGCCTACCGGTTATCCCCAACGACGCCGATCTTCAAACCCATCTGGCCCCCTTTAGGGCGGCGGTACGGGCTGGCATTCAGTGGATGATGATCGCCCACCTCGATCTGCCACTGCCGGACGGTCGCCGCGAACTGGCCCCGTTTTCACCCTATTGGCTGCGCACGGTGTTGCGCGAACAACTGGGGTTTTCGGGGCTGACGATCAGCGACGATCTGGGGATGAAGGCGGTCGCCGAGGGACGCAGCGTGGCCGAAATCGCCGAAGCAATGGTCCGGGCCGGCTGCGACGTGCTCATCGAATCGCGCCCCGATCCCGAGGTTTGGCAACAGGCGGCCCAGGGGATCGCAAACGCCAAGGGCTGACAGATCCCCTGCCATTCGGCATCCTGGGGGTTCGGATCCTTTGCCCCAGGAGCAATCATGAACAACCGCCCCCCGCTGCAACTGGTCAGTTTTAAACTCTGCCCCTTCGTCCAGCGCTCGGTCATCACCCTGCTCGAAAAAGGGCTCGAACCGGGGCGCGACTTCGCGTTGACCTACATTCAACTCGACGCCAAACCCGATTGGTTTTTGGCCCTCTCCCCCATGGGCAAGGTACCGCTGCTCAAGGTCGGCGACACCCCACTGTTCGAATCGGCGGTCATCAACGAATACCTCGACGAGCTCCTCCCCCCCTCGTTTCATCCCGGCGACATCCTCAAAAAAGCCCAAAACAGAGCCTGGATCGAGTTCGCCTCGAACCTGAACATGTTGCTGCACGGTCTCTACACCGCCCCCGACGTTGCGGCGTTCGCCGAGAAAAACCGGGTCTTGCAAGGCGCCTTGGCACAACTGGAGGGGGTGCTCGATGACCAGGGGCCGCTGTTCAACGGGGCCGATTTTTCACTGGTCGATGCAGCCCTTGCCCCCTTTTTGCAGCGGGCGACCCTGGTCGAGGGGCTGGCGGGGCAGCCGCTCTTCAGTGCCGATCGACCAAAGGCTGTGCGACTGCGAGGAGCCCTGCTCGCCCGCCCCTCGGTACAAAGGTCGGTGGTGCCGGAATTTTCCGATCTCTTTCGGGGATTTATCACAATCAAGGGGGGGTGGCTGTAAGGAACCGGGTGCGGCCACGAAGGGCACCAAACGGGGGGGGCGCCATCCCACCCTACACGGCCCAACCCAACGAGGAAGGAGTGATCCGATGACCAAAATCCCACACATTCCGGCCAGCGAAATCACCGATCGAGAGCTTTACCTGCGCCGCCGCGATTTCATCAAACTGGGGGCCGCAGCCACCGTAGGCGCCCTGAGTTTGGCGGGGTTGCCCTTGACCGCCTGGGGCGCCCGCAAACTGCACGGCAAGCCGAGCCGTTTCTCAACCGACGAGACTCCCGCCCCGAAAAACGAGATCACTCAGTACAACAACTTCTACGAGTTTACGACCGACAAACAAGAGGTCGCCGAGGCGGCCCGCAACTTCAAAACCGATTCTTGGAGCGTGCAGGTCGAAGGGGAGGTCGAAAACCCCCGCACCTTCACGATGGAGGAGCTGCTCACCCGCTTCCCCCTTGAGGAGCGGATCTACCGGCTGCGCTGCGTCGAGGGGTGGTCGATGGTGGTTCCCTGGATCGGCTTCGAACTCAGCCATCTGCTGAAAGAGGTCCGACCCACCTCGAAGGGCAAATTCGTCGCCTTCGAATCGGTGTTGGATCCCAAACAGATGCCCAACCAGAACCGGGCACTGCTGCGCTGGCCCTACACCGAGGGGCTGCGCATTGACGAGGCGATGCACCCCCTGACTCTGATGGTGGTAGGGCTCTACGGAGAGATCCTGCCCAACCAAAACGGCGCCCCGATCCGTCTTGCGGTGCCCTGGAAGTACGGATTCAAAAGCGCCAAGTCCATCGTGCGCATCCGCCTGACCGAAACCCAGCCCCCCTGCACCTGGAATATCTCGAACCCTCGGGAATACGGCTTTTATTCCAATGTGAATCCCGAGGTCGACCACCCCCGCTGGAGTCAGGCAAGGGAGCGCCGTTTAGGGGAATGGACGCGCCGCCCCACCTTGATGTTCAACGGCTACGGCGACGAGGTGGCCCACCTCTATACCGGCATGGATTTGAGGAAGAACTTCTGATGCTGCGTCTGGCCCTGCACATCATCGCCTTGCTCCCCCTGTCCTGGGTTGCCTGGCAAGCGACCCATCACGGTCTGGGGGCCAACCCCATCGAGGCGGTCGAGCACTTCACCGGCCAGACGGCGTTGATCTTCTTGATCCTCACCCTGGCGGTCACTCCGCTGCGGATGCTTACCGGCTGGTCCAAGCCGCTGGCCTACCGGCGCATGCTTGGGCTGTTTGTCTTCTTCTACGCCACCCTCCACATGATCGTCTACTTGGTGATCGACCAGGGGCTGGCTTGGCCCTTCATTTGGGCCGACATCGTGAAACGCCCCTACATCACCATCGGCATGTTGACTTGGTTGATCCTGCTGCCGCTGGCGATCACCTCTCACAACAAGGTGCGTCGATGGTTGGGAATGGATCTGTGGCGCAAGATCCACCGCTGGGTCTACGTCGCTGCCGCGACCTCCATCCTGCACTTTAGCTGGGCGGTGAAACTCGACCAAACCGAGCCGCTGCGCTATGGGGTGATCCTCTTCTTGCTGCTGCTCGCCCGGCGTTGGCACCTCAAACCACTGCTCGCCCCCAAGTCCAAAACCAAAGCACCCCCCACCCTCTCATGAGCCCCGTCCCCGTCGATACCCCCCATTGGCACCACCTTTCAACCGATGAGGTGTTGGCAATCCAGAGCAGCCGTCGCGAGGGGCTGAGTAGTACCGAGGCGGGCGATACGGGGCACTTCAAGACGATTCAGATCAATCAAAATGCGGGTAGTGCGCAGGCGACTTACCAAAAAGCGCTCTCC
>MNWR01000032.1:49657-73117 GCA_001872725.1 Proteobacteria bacterium CG1_02_64_396
TTGATCGCCATTCTGTTGGTTGCCGCCCTACTCACGACCGCCATCGGCCATCTGATCGACACCGGGGTCATTCTGGCGGTGGTGGTGGTGAATGCCGTCATCGGCTTTTTTCAAGAGCACCGGGCCGAACATGCCATCCGTGCACTCGCCCGCCTTTCGGCCCCCCAAGCGCGGGTCGTCCGCGACGGGGAGGAGACGATGCTGCCCGCCGCCGCTTTGGTTCCGGGCGACATCCTGATGTTCGAGTCGGGTTCGATCCTCGCTGCCGACGTGCGACTGATCGAGGCGGTACGGCTGACGGTCGATGAGTCGCTACTCACCGGTGAATCGCAGGGGACCGACAAACACACCCACCCCATCCCCGGCCTGAACCTTTCCCCCGGCGACCGGCGCAACATGGGGTTCATGGGCTGCACGGTGCAAAGCGGTCGGGGGGTCGGGGTGGTGGTCGCCACAGCGCGCAACACCCTGCTGGGGGGGATCGCCGATTCGATGCGGGCCGCCCTGCCACCCCCGACCCCGCTGCAAAGCAAGATGACCCGATTTTCCAACCAGATCGCCGTCGGTGTGGTGGGGCTGGCGGTACTGACCTTGGGGGTGGGGATCGCCCTAGGGCAGGGGTGGACCGAGATGTTCCTGGTGGCGGTGGCGCTGGCGGTATCGGCGGTTCCTGAGGGGCTGCCCATCGCGGTCACCGCGACCTTGGCCATCGGCATCCGCCGCATGGCGCGGCAACACGCGATCATTCGTCGTCTGCCTGCCGCCGAGACCCTGGGCTCAACCACGGTGATCGGATCCGACAAAACCGGCACGTTGACCCTCAACGCCATGACGGTGCGCGCCCTGTGGACCCCGGCGGGCCACTACGCCGTCAGCGGCGAGGGGTACAACCCCGAGGGGGAGATCCACTTCCAGGGGGCGCCGGTCGATCTGAGCCAACACCCGGCGTTGACCTGGCTGCTGCGCATCGGCGCTCTGGCCAGCGAGGCCCACCATCTTTTAGATGAAACGACCGGGCAATACCGCATCCAGGGTGATCCCACCGAGGTGGCGCTGCTGGTGCTGGCCCGCAAGGGGGGAATGCCGCCGCAGGGATTGAGGATGACCGCCCCCCAATTGGCCATCCTACCCTTCGAATCGGAGCAGCGGTTGATGGCGACCCGCAACCGTTGGGACGACGCGGCGGTGGTGCTGGTCAAAGGAGCCCCCGAAGTGGTACTGCCCCGTTGTATCGGGGCCATCGACCCAAGCGGAGCGACCACACCCATTGATCGCGAAGCGGCGCTGGTCACGGCCCACAACCTGGCCGGAGCTGGCCACCGGATTCTGGCACTGGCCTACCGCCCCGATCTGACTTCGACCACCCTCGATGCAGAGGAGCTGGCCGGACTGACCCTCGCCGGCTTGGTCGGCATTGAGGATCCCCCTCGGCCTGAGGCCATTGCAGCGGTCAAGCAGTGCAGACAAGCGGGGATTCGGGTGTTGATGCTGACCGGCGACCACGGCGCCACCGCCGCGGCCATCGCCCACCGGGTGGGGATCGTCGACCGACAGGACGCCAGGGTGATCGACGGGGCGATGCTGGCCGAGATGGACGATGACGCCCTCGACGCGGCACTGACGGGGGGGGCAAATCTGTTTGCCCGGGTCAGCCCGCAAGACAAATTCAGGATCGTCGACCGCTTCGTTGCTCAAGGAGAGGTGGTCGCGGTGACCGGCGATGGCGTCAACGACGCCCCGGCCTTGAAGAGGGCCCACATCGGGATTGCCATGGGCAAGGGGGGGACCGACGTGGCGCGGGAGGCGGCCGACATGGTGATCGTCGACGACAACTTCGCCACCATCGTCGGGGCGGTGCGGGAGGGGCGGATCGTCTTCGACAACATCCGCAAGGTCACCTTCTTCCTGGTTTCGAGCGGCGTGGGGGAGATCCTCACCATCATCGCGGCGTTGGCGCTGCTGCTACCGCTCCCTTTTCTGCCGGCCCAACTGCTCTGGCTCAATCTGGTGACCAACGGCTTTCAGGATCTGGCCCTGGCCTTCGAACCGGGGGAAAAGGGGGTCGAGCGCCGCCCCTCGTTGGGACTCAAAGCCCCCATCCTCGACCGGGTGCTGCTCTGGCGATTGTTGTGGGTGGGGCTAACCCTGGCGGCGGGAACCCTGGGGCTCTTCGCCTGGAGTCTGGCACAGGGGGGAAGCTTGGCCCAGGCGCAGACCATGGCGCTGACCGTCATGGTTCTTTTTCAGCTGGTTCACGCCTTCAACTGCCGCAGCGAAACCATCTCGGCCTTTTCGATGAATCCGACCGGCAACCGGGTGCTGTTTTTCTCGGTGGCGGTGGGAATGCTGGCGCAAATTGCGGTGGTCTACTGGCCCCCCTTGCAGACTGTCTTTCGCACCGAGGCGTTGACCGCCTGGCAGTGGCTGATGGCGACAGGGGTCGCGCTGAGCCTGGTGGGGGTGGTGGAGCTCGACAAGCTGATGCGTCGCCGCTGGCTCCGGCGCGGCGACTGAATCCTCAGCCCTGTTCGTCCGCCGCCACCAAACCCAGCCGCACCGTTGCCTCGGGGTCGTCCAAAATCTTCTTCGCCAAAATCAGCGCCGCCGCGCTCCAGGTTTGAAAGAAGTTGGCCCGCCGCCCCACCAACCGCCCCCGGATGCCGTCGTAGTACTCGGGCCATTGCTCCCCCGGCAGCACCGCCGCCGCTTGATCCAACGCCTTTTGGGCCAGATCGCGCCGTCCATGAACCGAGGCGGCCGCCACAAAGGGCCAGAGGATCGTCGGCCAATTGCCGCCATTGTGGTACGACCAGGGGGTGTTTTTGGGGTCGCATCCGGTCATCAATCGCCACTCCTCCCCCTCCATTGCCGGGTAGAGAATCTTGACCGGCATCTCCCCGATGAGATCGTCCCAACGAGCCTGATACAGATTGAACAGATGTCGACTGTGCTCCGTTGACATCAGCCCCGACAACGCCGCCAACAGATTGCCCTGGGCAAAGAAGCGGAAGTCGATCCGGCCCGGCCCCACATTCCCCACCATGTAACCCCCCTCGTTGGGGAGCCATTCCAGGAGCCATTCCGGGATCGACTCGGGATGGATGTTCAGGGCATTGCGGTTGTCCTCCTCCCCGAAAACCTCGGTGGGATAGCGGTGAATTTGGTTGAGCCGCGCCAGGTCGAGCCAGTAATAACTGCGCACATAGGACTCAAGCTCGTCGCGCCGGGCGGCCACCATCGCCCGCAACGCACCGTGTTCCTCATCCCCCAACGCCAGCAACTCCAGGGCAGCATTCAAGGCACTATGAAAAAGGGCTTGGATTTCTAGGGGATGGCCATAGACCCCCATGCGACGGTCGATCATGAAGGCGCCGTCGGGGACCAACAGGGTGGGAAAAACTTCGTAGCGGTCGCGCAAGCAAAGGTTGAGGATCATGCGGATTCCCCGCTGCACCTCGGGACGGGCGACGAATGGGTCGTCGCCGCTGATCCGTCGGTAGGCCCGCAGCAGAATCAACCACCACATCATCGAATCGACCGGGGCCACCCGCCCAATGGCGCGGTTGCCGAAATCGGCATGAACCTCCTCAACCCCATCGCGCTCGACCATCTTGAAGCTGGCCGGCATCACCCCGGGCAAGGTTTTGTGGCCGTCGGGGGTTTCGAGCTGGTCGCGGATGTCGAGGACCAGCGCCAGAAAATTGCGCACGATTTCCGGTCGACCATCGAGCAGGTAGACCAACCCGACGGGGACGAAATCGCGGACAAAAACCTCGGCATAGTTGGGGGCAGGGGCGGCGGGGTCGTGGCTGGCGATGGTTCCAACTGGCTCGCCCCGAAGGTGCACCACCGCCTGTTCCAGTACTTGGTAGGCCTGATTGACAATCGTTTGCATGGCCCCTCCCTTCGGGAACTCGGTTCAGCGTAAGAAACGACCTCTCGATGCGACACCCACAAGGGAGGCGCCGATTGATTCGCCGCTTTGTCGACGTTCATCCCAAGGTCCCACCCGGCTTTCGTGCTGAAAGGAAAGTCCATGAAACCCTGGTTTCGCTCCCTGACGGTGCAAATCTCAGCCGCCATGATGTTGATTTTCACCCTGCTGGCCGGGGCCATCGGCTTCACCCTGTACGAGGTGGAGCTGCGCAAACACGATTACGTCATCCTCAACCTAGCCGGGCAACTGCGGGTGATCGCCCAGACCATGGTGGCCGACAGCACCGCCTACAGATCGTTGATGGCAGGGGGTTGGATGAACAGCGACATCCTCTATCTGCAAGGGCTGCGCAATCAGATGACCAAGTACGACGCCATCATCGCGGCCTACCAAAAGCGGACCCTCCCCGCCGAGTTAACCGGACTCGACGAGCCCCTGACCTGCTCCTGGAACCGGCAAAGCATCAACCAACTTGATCGCACCGCCGCCGTCTGGTTCGGCTTTGAAACCCGACTGAAAACCATCATCGGGCGCGAGCCCACCCCCGAATCGCTGCGTGCCGCCGCCGACGCCATCATCGACCAGCGCCAAATCCTGATGCAGGTCTCGGGCGACCTCACCGACGCCTTCCAGCACATGATGGAGGGCAAACTCAAAATGTTGGCTTGGATCAACCGGCTCGATCTGGGAATTTCGCTGTTGGTGGTGATCGGGCTACTCACCTTGCTGCGCCGCACCTTTATCGCTCCGCTGAATCGGGTGATGGCGGGATTGGCGCGGGTATCCCAGGGCGATTTCGCAACCTGCATCGAGGTGGGGCACCGCAACGAGATGGGGGGGATCGCCCAGGGAATCAACCACCTCACCCAGCGGCTGGGGGTGCTCTTTCGGCTGACCGACCGGATCAACCAAGCCACCACCCTGGAGGCGAGCCTGCGCTTCGTTGCCCAGGAGATCCCCCCCCTACTCCCCCTCGACTGGATCGGGTGGTTGAGCTTCGATCCCCGACTCCAGCGTTTTCAATTGGAGCGAATCCATACCTCCAGCTCCACCACCTTACACGAGGGGGACCGTTTCGAAGCGTCGGAAACCCTGCTCCTGCAAGCCCTGACCCTTCGAAAACCGCTGCACCTGTCTGACCTTGCCCAAACCGCGGCCCAACGGAGCGATACCGCCCCCTTCGCCCGGGTGCTGGCAGCCGACGGCCGCGGCTCCGCGCTCTTCTACCCCCTGGGGCAACCGGAGGGATGGCAGGGGGTGCTGGTACTCGCCTCACGCTCCCCCCATGCCTACAACCAGGAACAGCTCGAACTGCTGGCCAACATCGCGGGGCAACTCGGCCACGCCTTCGAAAAAACGGTGGTGACCGAGAGTCTGTTGATTTCGGCCCTGGAGGGGCTGGCCAAGCTGGCCGAAAACCGGGATCCCGAAACCGGAAATCACCTGATCCGCATGAGTTTGTATTCGGTGTTGATCGCAGAGCAGGTCAGCAAGGAGGGGGCTTACCAAGGCAGCTTTAATGCCGAGGATTTAAGGGCTCTGGAGCGGTTTGCCCCCATGCACGACATCGGCAAGGTAGGAATCCCCGACGCAATTTTGCTCAAGGCGGGCGGGCTCACCCCTGAGGAGCGGGAGACCATGAATCTTCACCCGACCATCGGGGGGCAGGTGCTGCGACGCAGCGAGGAGCAACTGGTGGCGCTGGGGTATCCGGTATTTGCCATGGGGATCGAGATTGCCGAGGGGCATCACGAACGCTTCGACGGCAAGGGGTATCCGCGGGGGGTTGCGGGTCGGGCGATCCCTCTCACCGCCCGGATCGTGGCACTGGCCGACGTTTTCGACGCCCTGACCAGCAAGCGCCCCTACAAACAGGCCTGGTCGGTAGAGGAGGCGCTCGCCTGGATCGGCGGGGAGAGCGGTGGGCATTTCGATCCCGAAGTGGTGGCCGCCTTCGAACGGGCCCTACCCAAGATCTTGAAGGTTTATGAACGACTTAAGCACGTGTAGCCAGGGGGCGTTCGATCTTTCCGTGCTCCCCCCGTACCCGGTTGCGTCCCCCCTCTTTGGCCTCGTACATCATTGAATCGGCCAACTGCACCAAATCGTTGGGCCGCAAGCTCTCTTGAGGCACGAGGCAACCGACCCCGATGCTGACCGTCAGCCAGGGGCCAACCCGGGAATCGCGGTGTTCGATCTGTACCGTCTCAATCTGGCGACGGCCTTGCTCGGCGATCTGCATGGCGGTTTCGAAGTTGGTTTCGGGCAGGAGCACCGCGAACTCCTCCCCCCCATAGCGGGCCACCGAATCGGCAGGCGAGCGCACCACATACTGCTCCAGCATCACCGCCACCGAACGCAAACACTTGTCGCCCAAAAAGTGCCCATAGAAATCGTTGTAATGCTTGAAAAAATCGACATCGACAAAGAGCAGGGAGAGGGGGCGGTTCTTACACTCGCAGCGGTACCACTCCCGATGTAGCGCCTCGTCGAAGCGACGACGATTGGGAATACCGGTCAGACCGTCAATGAAGGCCATCTTTTCAAGCAGATCGCGCTGCCGCTTGAGGTCGAGATGGGTACGCACCCGAGCCCGAACGATGCCGGGGCTGAAGGGTTTTTTGATGTAGTCGACCGCCCCGAGCGAAAGACCCCGCTCCTCATCCTCGGTCGAGGTGTTGCTTGAGATGAATATGACCGGGATGTGGCGGGTGGCGTCGTCATCTTTGAGGGTCTGACAAATTTGATAACCGTCCACCCCCGGAAGATTCACGTCGAGCAGCACAAGGTCGGGAAGATCGGGCGCCCTGAGGGACGCCAAAAACACCTCGCCGCTACGCAGGTGCTCGACCCGGCAAAACCGGCCCAAGATCTGCGAAACCACGGTGGCGCTGAGCAAGTCGTCTTCAACCAGAACAACGTGCGGTTTGTTAACCGACTCCATGGACGCGGTCCTCGCTGTCACAAAAAGATACGCAATGTATGCCCCCCTCGCCGGGGGCGAGCTATGTTGGATGCACTATACCAGTTTCTCTAAGCTCTCCCAGCGTTCAAGCGCCGCCAGAAGCTCCTCTTCGATCGCCACGACCCGGCTTGTAGCCTGGGCGATGACCTCACCCGATTGTTGGTAAAATTCGGGATCGCTCATCTGCTCGTGCAACCGTTGTTGCTCTTGTTCCAATGCCTCGATCCTCCCCGGTAGCCTCTCCAACTCCTTTTGTTCCTTGAAACTGAGTTTCTTGGTGCGCTCAGGGGTTGGTTTTGCGGTCGGCGCCGCCGGTTTGTCGGGTTGCGCCGATCCTTGCATCGGAGCGGCGGGGCGCTGGCGCAGCCAGTCGTCGTACCCCCCCACATATTCGTCAACCCGCCCCTCCCCCTCGAAAACCAGGGTTGAGGTGACCACGTTGTTGAGGAAGGCTCGGTCGTGGCTGACCAGCAACAGGGTGCCACTGAATTCCAGCAGCCGCTCCTCCAACATTTCAAGGGTCTCCACATCCAAATCGTTGGTCGGTTCGTCCATCACCAACACGTTGAAGGGCTTGGTGAAAAGTTTGGCCAGCAAAAGGCGGTTGCGCTCCCCCCCCGACAATGCCTTGACCGGCTGGCGGATTCGGTCGGGTTCGAAGAGAAAATCTTGTAGATAACCGACCACATGACGGGTTTGCCCCTGAATGACCACCCGGTCGGCCCCCTCGGCCACCGACTCCTGCACCGTCGCCTCCTCGTCGAGCTGGCCGCGCATCTGATCGAAGTAGGCGACCTCGATCCGGGTACCGAGTTTGATCTTCCCCTCGGTCGGCTGAAGCTGCCCCAGCAGCAGTCGCAGCAAGGTGGTTTTGCCCGCCCCGTTGGGGCCAACGATGCCGATCTTGTCACCCCGCATCAGGGTGGTGTTGAGATCCCGGATGACCCTTTTGCCGTCGGGGTAGGCGAATCCGACCCCCTCGGCCTCGGCGACCAGAGCCCCTGAGCGCTCGGCCTCGACCACCTTGAGTTTGGCCTGTCCGCTGAGGTTGCGTCGTGCTTTTCGCTCTTCGCGCATCGCCTCAAGACGGCGGACCCGACCCTCGTTGCGTGTGCGCCGGGCTTTGATGCCCTGGCGGATCCATACCTCCTCTTGGGCCAGACGCTTGTCGAATAGGGCGTTTTGCTGGCTTTCGGCCTCCAACAACTCCTGCTTGCGGGCCAAGTAAGTGGCGTAGTCGCCGGGCCAGGAACTCAGCCGACCCCGGTCGAGCTCGACGATCCGAGTCGCCAACCGCTGCAAAAACATCCGGTCGTGGGTGATGAACAACAGCGCCCCACCAAACCCTTTGAGGAACCCCTCCAGCCAGTCAATGGCGGCGATGTCCAGGTGGTTGGTCGGCTCGTCGAGCAGCAGCAGATCGGGATCGGTCACCAGCGCCCGCCCCAGCAGAACCCGTCGTTTGAGTCCCCCCGACAATGCGGTGAAGGGGGTGTCGGCGGGCAGATCGAGTTTGGAAACCACCGTTTCAACCCGCTGCGGCAGATCCCATCCCCCCTGAGTCTCGATTTGGTGTTGCACCTTCTCAAGTTCGTTCAGGAGCGACTCGTCCCCTCCTTCCGATAGGGCATGGCCGATCTGGTGATAGCGGGCCAGAAGACCGCCCGCCGCCCCCAATCCCGAAGCGACCACCTCGAAGACGCTCCCCTGAAGGTCAAGGGGGATCTCCTGGGGCAGTTGAGCAACGCGCAGCCCGGAGGAGCGCACGATCTCCCCGGCGTCAGGCAATATTTGGCCGGTCACCACCTTCATCAAGGTCGATTTGCCCTGGCCGTTGCGACCGACCAGACAAATCCGTTCCCCGGGTTCGATCTGTAATGTTGCCCCCTCCAACAAGGGGGGGCCGCCAAAGCTCAGGGTGATGTTTTGCAGGGAAAGCAGCGCCATACTCAAATTACCGATTCATCGCGAAAGACAAAAAAAAACCGAGGCCGAAGCCCCGGGTTAATTTGGTGCGTTTGTGTCTACCGAGGATCAGACCTTGCGAACCTCGGCCGCCTGCAGGCCTTTCGGGCCCTGGACGATCTGGAACTCAACGCGATCATTCTCGCTCAGGGTTTTGAAACCCTCGGATTGGATGGCAGAGAAGTGAACAAACACGTCCTCACCGCCGTTCTCAGGGGAAATGAAGCCAAACCCCTTGGCATCGTTAAACCATTTCACGGTGCCGATCGCCATTGATGCATCCTCCTTGGGAATGACCGCGTACAGCCTGTGGTACCGTCTGTTCCCGAAAAATCTTTTAAACAACGGTCGTGCGGCTGGCGAACTACACGACCAAACAATATTCCCGAACATTCGGGAAACGGCGGTACATTGGCAGCAAACCCTGAAGGGTGCAAATGGTTTGATGCTTTGACGCGGTGAAAAGATGAAACAACCCCGTTCAACATCCCAGATCAAAGAACCACCGGGTTTAAATCTAGGGATGATCCTTGGTTATCTAAAATGCTGCGACTGGTCACCACCGCCGTACTGGCATGTTCGGGTTGCAGATAGGTAGCGGCGACCCGACGCAAGTCCTCTACGTTCACGGCAAGCACCCGGCGCCGCAGCCCCATGCGCTGCATGGGGGTACGACCGTGCAGGGCGGCGTGGTACCCCTTTTTTGCCTCCCCGGCTGGCGAACCCGGCTTATCCATCGAAGCGATTAAGCCCAAGATCGACTCCTCCACCTGCCGCCATTGCAAATCGCCCGACGCAACCCATTCGATGGCTCGATCGAAGTCGGCCAGGGTCTCACTCAACCGGGGATCGCGGTAGGAATAGAAACGAAACGCCCCAGCATCACTACTGTAATTGGCCCCACCACCGTAGGCCCCTCCCTGTTCCCGGATGGCCCGATGCAAAAAGCCGTTGCGCAGCACCCCGGCGAGCACCATCAGGGGTGCGGCGTCGGGATGTTCAACCGCAACGCCGGGGTAGGCCTTGGCGCAAAAGCTGACGTCGGTACTGGTGAGCCATGCCTGCCGCACTTGGGTGGGCACCCCCTTGGGGGCGAACGGGAAGATCTCCCTCCCCACTACCGCTTGCCCCCATTGCCGATCCATCGTCTGTTGCAGCGGGTCGATCTGCCCCGCCTCGCCGATCAACAGCAGGCGACGGGGGGCGCCGATCAAAGCCTGATGGATTTGGCTCAAGCCAGCGCTGAACGCCTCGATCCCCTCGCCCCGACTGAGCCGTTTATCCAGCCGCTTGAGTTCTTGTATCGAGGCCAGCCCGCTCCAGCGATGGTCGAGGGCCGCCGAGGGGCTCATCCCCTGGCTGGCGGCGTTCATGGCATATTGGTGGCCGTTGCGCACCACGCTCTCCTCACCCATGGAGCGCAGCTGAGAAACCAGCTCTCCCAAGCGTTCGCGCTCGTCGAAGCGAGGTGCCGAAAAGGTGCGCTCCAATAGCTCGGTCATCGCCCCACCGTTGCGGTCGAGTGCCTTGGCCGAAAGGACGAAAAAGCCTTTGGTCCGATCAAGATCGTCGATGGCACTGCGCACCCCGCAACTGGCATGGATGCCGCCGCTGACCAGCGCCTGCCAGGCCTGGGTTTCCCGGTAGCTGCGCCCGTCGACCCCCACCTCGGTGAGCAGATCGGTATAAAGCGGCAACCACTCCACCAGTTCGTCGGGCAGATCAGGAAGCTCGACGATAGCCTGCTCGTAGACCAAACCGTTGGTTCCCTGGGCGTAGCGGGTCAGCGGCATTCCTGCCGCAACCCCCTGCTCCCCCTCGACCACCTTGATCCCGGCAGGAATATCCTCGATCCCCACTTTGGGCAAGGTTCCGGGGTCGTCCTGCCGGTTTTGCCGTTCCTCAAGTGCCTGGTTGAGCTCGATCCACCCTTGCCGCTCCTCGGCGCTCATGGCCCCCACCTGTTCGGCAACCTTCGTCTGCTCGGCCTCCATCCGATCCCGGCTCAGGTCGGGATCGGGCTGCATGGTCAGGCGGACCCGGTGGGGGTTGTCGAGCAGCAGACGGCGGACCAAACCGGGGATGTAGGCCGGATCTTCGATGCGACTGCGCAGGGTTTTGAGGATGGGATCGATCTCCAGCGCCTGGGCCGGATCGCCCCCATGCAGCGCCGGGGTCAACGCCCGCAGGATCAACTGCAAACCGTAGGGGAAGCGGTCGCCGGTGATCTCGCGCTGCGACAGTTCCAACTGATGCAACACCGACTCGACCAACTCGGGATCGACCCCATCGTGGGCGACCTCATTCAGCACCCCCAACACCAGATCCTCCACCGCCTGGGCATGCTCGGGTTCGGAGCCTTCGACCCCGGCGGCGAAGACCATCTCGCGGATCGAATCGTCCAGACCACACACCGGCGAGGGGCCGGTGCCCAGGTCGCTGGTCTCAAGCACATGGCGCAGGGGGGAGGCGGAGTTGTCGAGCAAGATGCCTGTGAGCAGGTGGCTTTCGAGCAGCTCTAGGGGATCGGCGCAGCGGCCCAACAACCAACCGAGCACAATGTGGGTTTTTTCAGCCAACCCACCCCCTTCGCCCCCCTCTTCCTCTTCCTCCTCGTCCAGGGGGTAACGCGCCTCGACGGTGGAGGGGGCGGTTTGTCGCCGCTCGTCGGGAATCGCCCAATCGCCGTCGAGTCGCTCGAACCGCGACAGTGCCAGCCGCTCCATCGTCGCCTGATGTTCGGCAGCGGGGATGTTGCCGAAGGTCATGAAGATGGCGTTGCTGGGGTGGTAATGGGTGGCGTGAAAAGCCTTGAGCTGCGCCCAAGTTAGATTGGGAATCTCCGCCGGGTCACCACCGCTGTTGTGGTGGTAGGTGGTCGTGGGGAAGAGGGCAGTTTGCAGCTCCTGCCACAGAGCACTGGTAGGCGAGCTCATCGCCCCCTTCATCTCGTTGAAGACCACCCCCTTGATCGCCCACTCCCCCTCGGGATTGGCCAGATCGACCGGCGCCAGCCGGTGCCCCTCTTGGGCGAAATCGAGCCGGTCGAGGCTCGGGAAGAAAGCGGCGTCGAGGTAGACCTCAAGTAGATTGTTGAAGTCTTTTTTGTTCTGACTGGCGAAGGGGTAGGCAGTCCAATCGCTAGAGGTAAAAGCGTTCATGAAGGTATTCAAGGAGCGGCGCAGCATCATGAAAAACGGATCGCGCACCGGAAAACGCTCGCTGCCGCACAGCGCCGTGTGCTCCAAGATGTGGGCCACTCCGGTGGAATCCTGGGGCACGGTCAGAAAGGCAACGAGGAAGGCGTTTTCGTCTTGGTCGGCCGCCAGATGTAGATGACGCGCCCCAGTCTTGATGTGGCGGAACTCCTGCAGGGTGAGATTTAACGTGGGGATGAATTCACTTCGCACCGCCTCGAAGGCGGGGTGATATCCGACGGTTTCGGTCATGGTTCTTGTGTACCTTCAATCACTTAAGGGGTGTGAAACCTGAATAAACGTTCATTTGCAGGGGCGGGGGTCCAACCCCAAACTCAAAATCGAGCACTTGAACTACCTGCCCCCTTTGTCCCATCAGGTCGATCCCTCCTCCTGACGGACCATAAGGGTAAAGGAAAACCCCCATGCGGATCGAACGTCGCCTTGAACGCAGCATCCACCGGGCCCTCTATCGCTATTTCGGCGATCTGTCCCAGGCCGACGAGCGCTTACTGGTCCTGACCCGCCTTGCCACCGGCTTGGGGATCGTTCTTTTTCTCAGCTTTGGCGCCTTCTACCTCTCCCAGGGGCTGGTTCTTCTCGGGCTGTTGAAACTCTCGGTCGCCCTGGTGCTGGCCTTGAATCTGCGTTTGCTGCGCGGCAAGGAAGACTTGCTTGCGGTGAGCAACCGCACCCTGCTGGTTCTGCTGGCTTTCTTCCTCTTTTTGCTGCTCAACGGAGGATATCAAGATACGGCGCCGGTCTGGTTGGCCGGGGTCATCCTGGCCTGTTTTGCGCTGCAAGGCATGGCGCGGGGGATCGTCTGGACCCTGGCCTTCCTCGCCGCCCAGGTTGCCGTCGCCCTGGCCCAATGGGGGGGGTGGATGCATTCCCCGTTTCCCCTACCCACCTTGCTCTATCTGATCGGGGCTCAGTTCAGTCTGGCCTTTCTTGTGGTGCTGTATGAGGGGCTTCGCAGTCATGGAGACTGGCTGCACAAACGGCAATCCTGGGAGCTGACCCGGCTCAACCGTCGCCTGAGCCGCACCCTGCATGCCCAGAAACAAACCGAAGCCGAATTGCTGGATACCCAAGAAAAGCTGCGCCACCAGGCCCATTTCGACCACCTGACCCATCTGCCCAACCGGGTGCTTCTTTATGATCGTTTGCACCAAGCGGTGAAGCAGGCAAGACGTGGCAAGCACCAACTGGCGGTGCTCTACATCGACCTGAATGAATTCAAACGGATTAACGATAGCCTCGGACACCAAGCGGGCGATTGGGTATTGCGCGAAGCGGCCCGCCGCCTACGCCGCACGCTGCGCGATTCCGACACCGTTGGCCGCACTGGAGGCGATGAGTTTATTGTGTTGATCCCCCGCATCGCTCACATCGATGATGCCCTGATCGTCGCCGACAAGATCCTCGACGAATTTCAGCGCCCCTTCCCGCTCCCCTCGGGTGATCGACCGGTCGGCATCAGCATCGGCATTAGCCTGTTCCCCGACCACGGGCACGACGAAGATTTACTACTGGCCGCCGCCGACAAAGCGATGTACGCCGTCAAACGCAGCGGCAATTCTGGCCGTTTGCTCTACACCCCCGACCCCCGCTTCACCCCCCAGACCTCTTCGACCTTGCAGTAAACCATACCGACCGGTCGGTTTTGTCGTTGACATCGTCTCAACGGCTCATAACATACCGACCGGTCGGTTTTTTAGTTGTCAGCGTCGGGAGACCCCCATGTTCTGTTGCAAAACCCCCAAACAAGCTCGTTCTGAAGAAACCAAAGAGACACTACGTGCGGCGGCCCTTGAGGTTTTCTCAGAACAAGGGTTTCACGGCACCACCCTCGACGCGGTGGCCAAGCGGGCCGGCGTTTCGAAGGGGGCCATCTACTGGCACTACCCCAGCAAACAGGCGCTGTTCGCCGACCTGGGCGCCCTTTGGGAACAGGGGATCGAAACGATGTTGGCCGAAATCGAGGCCAGTCAGCCCGACCCCATCGAGCTGCTGCACCGGGTGCGGGCGCTGATGGTGGGCCAGCTTTTCGACAACCTGACCCTCATCAAGGCCTCGTTCGCCTTCTACGCCCAGGCGGCCAACGACGCCGAACTGCGCACCCTCTGCCATGCCCAGATCTCCACCTGGCAAAAGCGGTTGAGCACCTGGTACCGGGCTGCCCTGGGCGCCGAGATCCCCGAGGCCACCCTCGCCACCCTGGTCGACCTGACCATGCTCACCTTCGACGGCGCAGTCTTGCGAGCCACCTGGGCCTGCGACCTGAGCCCAGAGCGCATCGACCAAGCCTTTTTGCAGCTTTTGACCCCCTATCTACCCTCGGAAACACCCGAGGCAGGAGCAACCCCGTGATGCGCCGCATGTTGGTTCTTGCCGCCGTTTTAGCCGCCCCCATCGCCCACGCCGCCCCCCTGCCCCTGACCTTGGAGGATGCCTGGACCCGAGCCGAGGCCCACTCCCCCACCCTGGCGGCCAAAGTCGCCGAGGAGGAGGGGGCGGCCGCCATGGTCAGCGAGGTCGAGGCGGCGGGTCGCCCCCAGATCTCGGTCAGCGCCAAGGCGGTCGCCCTGGATCACCCCCCCACCACCGAGTTCGACCTGAGCGCCTTGGGGGGGGGCGGCGGCAAGATGAAGGTACCGATGGGGGATCAATACTGGGCCGAGGTGGAGGCCAAGGTGCAATGGGTGATCGACCTGTTCGACCAAATCGGCGCCGGGGTCGATGCCGCCGAGGCGGGCCGTACCGCCAAGGCGCTGGAGGTCCGCGAGGCCCGCGCCGCCCTGCGCCAGGATTTGGTGCGCGCCTACATCGGCCTCAAGAGGGCAGGCACCATGCTGGGGGTCGCCCTGGCCTTTGAGGATGCGGCCCAAAGCCATCTGCGCACCGCCACCGATCTCTTCGAGCAGGGGATGATCCCCAAAAACGATTTGCTTCGGGCCCAAGTGGGGCTGGGGGACGCCGAGAACGCCAAGATTCAGGCGCAGCACGGGGTCAAGTTGGCCCAGGCCAATCTCGACCGTTTGATTGGGCTGCCCGCCGGAACCGAAATCGACCCAGTCTCCGAGCCCCTGGCCACCCCCCTGCCCGACGATGCCAAACCGTTCAGCGACCAAATCGAGGCGCTGCGCCACGCCATCGAGGCCAGCCAAGACCGCATCGCCAGCCTCGAATCCCAGGGTTACCCCACCGTGTTCGTGGGGGCGAGCTACACCAACAAAACCCAGCAGAACAGCACCAACGTCTACCCTCAGGTGGTCTCGGGGTTTGTCGGCATGAACTGGAACCCCGATCTTGAGGGGAGCCGCAGCGCCAAAGTCGCCCAGGCCCAGGCCGAACGGCAGCGACTTGAGGCAACCCTGCGCGATGCCGAGGAGCAGGTGGCGTTGGCAGCCCTGAGCTACCGGCTCGATTTCGAGGCGGCCACCGCCCAAGAAAAAGCGGCCGCCACCACGGTGCGCTCCGCCGAAGAAAACCTGCGGGTGGTCTCGGAGCGGTTTTCTCAGGGGCTGGCGACCTCCACCGATGTGGTCGAGGCCCAAAGCCTGCTGGCCAAGGCCCGCGCCGACCAGGCTCAGGCCCACTTCGACAAGGCCGAGGCCCGCGCCCGCTGGGCCCGCATGGTGGGCCAACTGTTGCCCGATCCGGTGCAATGATCGTTCTTTGAAAGGAGGTCGCGATGGAACTGCGTACCGAGATCGAAATTCACGCCCCCGCCGCCATCGTCTGGCGGGTGCTGACCGACACCGCCGAATACCCCAAATGGAACCCCCTGATTGCAGGGATCTCGGGCGATTTGAATGCGGGAAGCCAAATCGAAGTCGCCTTTTACAAGGGGGATGGCTCGCACCGTCTGCTGCGACCGGTGGTTCAACAGGTCGAACCCGGGCGCTACTTAAGCTGGAAAGGGCACCTGTGGATACCGGGGCTCTATCACGGGGAGCACGGTTTTGAAATCCGTCCCAGTCCGCGTGGTGGGATTCACTTCATCCATCGCGCCATGTTCGGCGGGCTGTTGCTGCCGGTGCTCCGCCACAAATTAAGGGCGGTGACCCTGCCTGGCTTTCGGGCCATGAACCGCATGGTTAAGGATCGGGCCGAAACCATGGCGATGGCCTGACCCCCTTGGTTCATCTCGACCTTTGCACATCTTCAAATGGGTGCGGCGCACCCCCCATCACCAACACGTCACCGGAACGATCATGACCTCTATCAAAATGCTCGCCCCCCTGGGGGCCCTGCTGCTCGCCCAAAACGCCCTAGCCGTCGAACTGCCGGCGACTTTGGAACCTGCCGCCACCGCCCGTCTGTACGTCAAGGCCTCCGAGACGATCACCGCCATCACCTACGACGTGGGCGACCGGGTGGTACGGGGCGATCTGCTGCTCACCCTCGATACCCGCGCCATCGCCGCCCGTCTGGCCCAGGCCGAGGCGGGGCTGAAATCGGCAGGCGCCAACATCGGCCAGATCGAGGTGCAACTTGCCCAGGCCCGGCGCGACCGGGAGCGGATCGCCCAACTGGCGCAAAAAGGGTCGGCGGCCACCCAGAAACTCGAAGAGATCGAGATGCAGTTGGCGGGTCTTGAGGCGGGACTCAAGGCGGCCCAGGCGGGACGGGATCAAGCCGAAGCGGCGGTCGCCGAAGCCAAGATCGCCTTGGAACAATCGAAACTGGTCGCCCCCTTCGACGGGGTGATTTCAGAACGGGTGCGCGACGTGGGCGACATGAGCGAGGCGATGAAACCGCTCATCACCGTGCTCAAAATCCGCCCCCTCAAGGCGGTGGCCCACCCCCCCGCCGCCGCATTTGCCCTGTGGAAGCCGAAAACCCCGGTGGTGATCCGAGCCCAGGGGCAAACCCTGAGCGGCACCATCACCCGCCGCGCCCCAAACGTGGACCCGGCCACCCGCACCTTCACGGTGGAGATCGAGCTGCCCGAGGCGCCCGAGGGGGTGATTCCGGGGCTCTTCGCCACCGTCGAATTGGCTCCGGCTGCGGGGGAATAAACCATGCAAATGGCCGATTTTTCGATCCGCCGCCCGGTTGCGATCTGGGTGGTCACCCTCTCCATCATCCTGGCGGGGTTATCGAGCTTTTTTAAACTCGGGGTCGACCTCTTCCCCAACGTCGACATCCCCATCGTCGCGGTGAAAACCCTCTACCCCGGCGCCGATACCGACATCGTCGAAAGCCGGGTAACCAAGATTCTAGAGGACGCCGTCTCGGGGATCGGGGGGATGAAGCACCTCTACTCGGTCTCGTCCGACTCGGTCTCGATCCTGACCTGCGAATTCGAGCTCGGGGTCGATTTCGACATCGCCGCCCAGGATGTGCGCGACCGGATTTCAGAGGCGGTCGGGCAGCTCCCCGAGGGGGCCGAGATCCCGGTGGTGAGCAAGTTCGACATGGATTCCCAGGCGATCATGTCGTTCTTCGTCACCGGCAACATCGATTCGGTCGCTTTCGGCGATCTGGTCGAAAAGCGGATTAAAGACCGGATCAGCGGCCTGCCGGGGGTGGGTGGGGTCAACATGGTCGGGCGGCAGGAGCGGCAGATCGAAATCTTGCTCGACCGGGGCCATCTGCAAGCCTACGGCCTGAGCGCCGACGACGTGGCCATGGCGCTCAAGGTCCATCCGGTCAAGATCCCCTCGGGCCGGTTGCAGGCGCTGGATCGGGAATACGGCTTCTACCTCGATGGGGAGTATGACGACCCGCAGGCGCTGGCCGACATCGTGGTCAGCGACCGGGGGGGACGGGTGATTCGGCTGGGGGATGTGGCCAAGGTGCGCGACGGCGCCGAAGAGGCCCGTTCGTTCGCCATGCTCAACGGCAAACCGGGGATTTTGGTCGAGGTGCGCAAGCAGAGCGGCACCAACACCGTGGCGTTGGCCGCCTCGGTCCACAAGGCGATGGACCAGGTGCGCCAGGAGCTGCCGCAGGGGATCGAGATCTTCGATGCCTCCGACATCTCGGTGTTTGTGAAACGCTCCATCGACGAGGTTTTTTTCACCCTGGGAATTGGGGCGCTGCTGACCATCCTGACCATCTTCGCCTTCCTGGGGGACGGTCGGGCCACCTTCGTCGCCGCCCTGGCACTGCCCGCCGCCATCATTGGGGTTTACTTCCCCATCGAGATGGCCGGATTCACCCTGAACAACATGACCACCCTGGCGCTGTCGCTCTCGGTGGGGCTGCTCATCGACGACGCCATCGTGGTGTTAGAGAACATCTACCGTCACAAGGCGATGGGCAAGGCGCCCCGGGTGGCGGCCAGCGAGGCGGTGAGCGAGATCGGCTTTGCGGTCATCGCCACCACCGCCGCCATCGTGGCGGTCTTTATTCCAGTCGCCTTCATGGCGGGGATGGTGGGGCAGTTCTTCCGGGAATTCGGGCTGACGGTGGCGATGGCGGTCGGGATTTCGCTGCTGATGTCGCTGACCCTGACCCCGATGCTCGCATCACGGGTGTTGGGGGACGAACCGACCAATCGCTGGGCGAAAATGATGGGAAAAATCCATCACACCGCCGCCGAGCGCTACCGCACCCTGATCGGTTGGGCGCTGCGTCACCGGATCATCACCATGGCGATTGCGGGCGCCGCCTTCATGGCCACCTTCGCCATCCTCCCCATGGTCCCCAGCGAATTCCTCCCCCCGCAAGACAAGGGGCAATTCAACGTCGAGGTGCAACTCGCCCCCGGCACCCCCCCCCAAGAGACCCAGCGGGTGGTCGAGGGGGTGCAGGCGGCCATCGGATCGATCCACGGCATCGCCTACACCGCCGCCAGCATCGGCTCCGATGCCCGAGGCCAGGTCGAGATGGCTAAGATCTACGTCAAACTCACCGACGCCATGCTCGAACCCCGGGATTCCCAAGATCTGATTATGGATCAGGTCCGTAAGGCGATTCCGCAACTGCCGCCGGGGGGGAAATCCTCGGTCATGCTGATCGGCGACGTCGACGCCGGAGGCTCGCAGGCGCCGGTGCAATATGTGTTGACCGGCCCCGATTTGGACGAACTGGCGGCGACCTCGGCCAAAATCCGCAAGGTGATGGAGCAGAGCGGCGGCATGGTCGACATCGACACCAACCTGTCCGACCCCCGTCCCGAAATCCGCTTCGTTCCCAACCGCTTGGCCCTGGCCGATGCCGGAATCGGCGAGGCACAGTTGGGGCAGACCCTGCGCTGGCTCAACGCCGGGGCCGACGTCATCACCCAATACCGCGAAAAGGGTGAACTGGCCGACATCGTCATGCGGCTCAAACCTGAAGACCGGCGCGATCCGGCTCAGTTGACCGCCATGAACATCCGCACCCCCGACGGACGGCTGATCCCCATTGCCAATCTGGTGACGGTGGTGCATGGCGACGGCCCCACCGTCATCAACCGCACCGACCGCAGCCGGTCGATCCTGATGACCGCCAACCTCGCCCCCGGTTACCCGCTGGGCGACGCCATCAAGGTGGTCAAAGACAAGGAGAAGGAGCTATTGCCCCCCGGCGTGCAGGGCAAGTTCGCCGGGTTTGCCGAAATGATGGAGGAGACCGCAATCAATATGGGGCTCACCGGTCTGGCCATCGTCTCGGTGATCTACCTGGTGCTCGCCTTCCAGTTCGAGTCGTTCCTCTATCCGCTGACCATCATGATGTCGATCCCGATGGCGCTGGTGGGGGCGGTCGGCTTCATCTTCGTCACCGGTTACTCGCTCAACATCTTCACCATGATCGGGATCATGCTGCTCATGGGACTGGTGGCGAAAAACGCCATTTTGCTGGTCGATTACACCAACACCCTGCGGCACGAGGGCAAGGAGCGCAATGCGGCGCTGATCGAGGCGGGGGCGGTACGGCTGCGTCCGATCTTGATGACCACCCTGGCGATGATCGCCGGCATGCTCCCCATCGCCCTGGGGGCCGGCCCCGGCGCCGAAACCCGGGCCCCGATGGCGGTCGCGGTGATCGGCGGACTCGTCACCTCAACCCTGCTCACCCTGGTGGTGGTGCCAGTGGTTTACAGCCTGATCGACGGGACGAAAAACCGGGTGGGACGAAGATGGAACGCACTGTGGCAGCGGCGTAAAACCGTGACCAAAGAGGGGTAATCAGCGGGGGGATCTTCGGATCCCCCCTTTTTTTCGCTCGCTGAAGATTGCTCGGTTTGCCCTTTGTAAAGCAGGGCCTAACCGAAAAAGCCCCTCCCCCCAAGATCGTCGATCTTGAAAGTGCGTGTGAAACCGAAGGGAAGTCGGTATTCGGGTCCGGTGAAACTGTATTCAATGCGGCTGGACCCTCCTGATTCAGCGACCATGCGATAAATACAGCGCCCTACCGGATCCGGTGGGGCGTTTTTCTTGGCCACTGCCTCCACCGACCCCAACGATGGAACCCCCATGTCCCCTATGTTGAGCGGCCCGGTCGCCTCCTGGCGCTCCCTCGATCCCGCCACGATCCAGCGCCATCAGCTACTCAACCTGATTTTTTTGTTCGCGGTGGGCAAGCTGCTGCTCAACCTGCCGATCACCTGGCTGGAGACCGGACTGATCGTCGGTTTCGCCATCGCCGTCGATCACCTGCTGATCTACCTCAAAGCCCGTCGCCTCGATTTTTTCTCCTACTCGGCGGTCAACACCGCCCTGGGGGTCGCCTTTTTGCTGCGGGCGGTCGAGTTCGAGATCTACCTGATCGTCGTTGTCCTGGCGCTTGCCCAGAAACACTGGCTGCGCATCGACGGTCGCCACTTTTTCAATCCCTCCAACGTGGCGGTGGTCGCCGGACTCATGCTCTTCCCCTACGCCACCTACACCACCCCCGAACAGTGGGGGGGGCAGTGGTGGCTCGGGGCGGCGATGACGGTGCTGGGGCTATTCATTACCTACCGAGTCGGGCGGGTTTTGATCCCCTTGGTTTTCACCGCCGCCTATCTGGCGCTGACCTACACCTTCATCACCCACAACACCACCGAGATCCTCTTCACCCTGGTGTCGGGCAGCTTTTTGCTCTTCATCTACTTCATGCTGACCGACCCCCGCTCCACCCCCGACCACCCCGGCTACCAGATCCTCTACGCCGTGGCCATCGCCACCCTGACCACCGTCCTGGAACCGACCTTCGGCGCCCGCGACATCACCATGTTTTTGGCGCTGTTCATCGTCAGCATGTTCGTCCCCTTGATGCGGATCGGGCAGGCGCGGCGCGCACATGCTTGGCGCTACGTTTTGGGGGGGGTGGCGGTCGGGGTGGCGGCGGTCGCGTTTTCCCCCCTCAACACCCTGAACCAACTCCCCACGACCAGCGCCGTCCAGGTTGAGGCGCAGGCGCCGGATGCGGCCAGCGACGAGGTCGCCCTGCCCAGCGAGCCCATCGCCTGGAATGGCCGACCCGATTGGTACCAAACCCGGTGGGAGGATCCCCACGCCGTTTCGGCCCCCCTCACCCCCCAACCCCGGGATCACGGCTTTACCCGCATTTCGGGGGTGCTCGATCTGCTAACCCCACGGGTGCGGCGGCGCCATATCGGCATGGACTACACCTACCATGGCCCCATCTCCGCCGGGGACATCAACCACGACGGCAAGCTTGATCTGGCTTTGGGCGTTTTGGGGCGGGGGCTGACGATTCTGATCAACCGGGGCGAAGGCTCCCTCTTTGCGGCGACCGAGCAGCTCTTCGAGACCGTGCCCAAGGGGAACGTCGATCAAATCGCCCTGGCCGACTTCGACGGCGACAGCCACCTCGACCTGCTGATTTCGTTCAACCCCTACGAAGATCCCACGGCGCCGCCCAATCGGCTCTACCGCTTCGATCCCGCGAGCCGCACCTTCGTCCTGGCCAAGATGTTCCCCCATCCGGTCCGGGCAACCCTGGGGGGGGACGCCCTGATCGACATCAACGGCGACCGCATCCTCGACCCCTACATCGCCCTGGCCCACGACTGGCACAAAGCAGACAAACCGCCCTCCTCCTACATGCGTTCCGACGGGGTGGCCAACCAGTTTTGGATCAGCGGCAACGGCGACTGGCGCGAGCGCAAAACCGAGTATTTCCCCCAGCCGTTCGAGGAACATGCCGGGATGACCGCCATGTTCACCGACCTCAACGGCGACGGACGACCCGACTTTTTGCTCGGCAACGATCTGCAACCCGATCTGAGCTACTTCATGGGCGCCGATGGAATCTTTGCCCTGATCCCCAGGCGCGACATCGAATACAACAGCTTGACCAGCATGGGGTACATGGGGATCGACGCCGACAACGACGGCGCCCTGGAGATTTGGGAAAACAGCATCTCCCTCGACGTCCTGACCCTCCGGACCCGTTACGGCGAATACCTCAGCGCCGAGGTGGACGACGATCTCTTCACCCCCATCGTGCGCAACCAAGATCTGCTGTCCCATGACTGCACCCAACTGCGCCCGGGGCTGCATCGCGACCTTTGCCTGGAGCTGCAAACCTTCCGGCGGGCGGTGCGAACGGGGGATCGGGCACTGTGCGACCAGGTGGTCAACCAGGAGGAGCGCAACCGCTGCCGCTACTTGGTCGACAACCCTGCCTACAGCCTCGCCCACCCCGAGAAGTTCAAACAGGATGTGGAGCGATTCCCCCGCAAGGTGAAGAAGAACATCCTGCTCAAGCTCGCCCCCGACGGTCGCTACCTCGACGTGCTGGGCAACGACAACGCGGCGCTCACCGGCTGGTCCTGGGCCGCCTTCCCCTTCGACCTGGACAACAACGGTTTTCAAGACCTTTTCATCACCACCGGGATGGCGATTTCGGCGGGCAACGCGGTTTCGGCGCTGCTGATGAACCACAGCACCCCCGGCCACCCCTCCCTGGTCAACCAAGCCAGGCTCTACGGGGTCGATTTCCTCGACGAGGACCGGGGGGTGATCGCCGCCGACCTGGATGGCGACGGCGACGGGGATCTGGTCATCAACAACCTCTACACCCCCCCCATCCACCTTGAAGGGCGCTTCGGCGGCGACGCGGTGGTGGTGGAGCTGCGTTCACAGCGGGGGAATTACTACGGCATTGGCAGCCGGGTCGAGCTGCGCACCAACCGAGGGATTCAGGTGCGGGAGATGGCGGTCGGCGGGGTCTGGGACAGCATGCAGCCCCAGGTGCTGCACTTCGGACTGGCCGAAGGGGAGAAGATCGACAGCCTGACGGTGCGCTGGCCCTACGGGGAGAGCACCACCCACGAGATCGAGCCCAACCGGCATTACGTGATCTACGACTAAGAAGCGCTGATTAAAGGCCTTCTGCCATTAATCGGCGTTTCCCTAGGAGGCTGTCGGACTTGAGCGTCCGTAGCGAGCCGAGTGGGGAATCGAGGCCAAATTTTCACGGTTTTGAGGATCATAGTGGTGACTATG
>MNWR01000033.1 GCA_001872725.1 Proteobacteria bacterium CG1_02_64_396
CTCCCCCAACATCCCCCCCCCCGAGTTCACCCCCCGGCAGACGCCGGTACAACCGGGGTTTGCTTTCAACGAGGGCAGGTTTCCCCCCCCTGTTCGCGATGAGGCCAGGGAGTCGGCGCCTCGGTTCGACCGCGGGTTCGAACCGGCCGTCGCCCCCGCGTGGTGCGAAGAGATCGCCAGCCCCTCTTCCCCTACATCCCCCCCGGCCAACAACCTCCCCTTGGGCAGCGCCATCGGCCAGATCGACAATGCCTACATCGTCGCCGACCGGGGCGACGCCCTGGTGATCGTCGATCAACATGCCGCCCACGAGCGGATCGTCCTTGAAGAACTGCGCCAGGAGCGGCGCGAGGGGGTGGTGGCGGCCCAGGGGCTGCTGCTGCCGGTCATCCGCGAGGTCTCCTTGGCCGATGAAGAGCGGCTGGAGCAGGCTCAAGATGAGCTTTCCGCCCTGGGGGTGCGCATTGAGCCGATGGGGCGGCGGCGCTGGGTACTGGCAGCGATACCGCAGGCGCTGGGACAGGTCGACCCCGAGGGGTTCTTCACCGAACTACTGGGCGATCTCTCTGAAGGGGGGCGTGGCGATGCCATTGCCGAACGATTGCTGCAACGCTGGGCGACCTGGGCCTGCCACCACTCGGTGCGGGCGGGACGCGCCATGGGGCTAAAGGAGTGCGACGCCATCCTGCGCGCCATAGAGCAGACCCCCTTGTCGGGGCAGTGCAACCATGGCCGCCCCACCCATGTGGTGCTGGATCGGATCACCCTCGAAAAACTGTTTCATCGCAGGTAAGGAAAACGCTTCTTGAATGTAGGAGCCCGGTCTCCGGGCGATACAAGCGCCACCACCCACTCAGCCACTCGCTTTTGCGACAGGGCACCAATGCATCGATGCCGTCTTTTTCATCGTTGAATCGCCCGGAGACCGGGCCCTACAAACCCATCGTAAAGTCATGTCCCCACCCCTCGTCGTTCTCATCGCCCCCACCGCCTCGGGTAAAAGCCGCCTAGCCGCCCTGGCTGCGGCCCAGGCTGGTGCCAGCGTGGTCAACATGGATGCCCTGCAGCACTACGCCGGGATGGCGGTCGGCACCGCCCAACCCGACAGCGAAGAGACCCGTTTGGCCCCCCACCTTGGCTACGGCTGGCTCGACCCGGCCCAGCCCTTCTCGGTGGGGCAGTACCTAGAGCGGTTTGTCCCCATCGTTCAGGCGGAGCTGGCCAAGGGGCGCGGCGTGGTGTTGGTGGGGGGGACGGGGCTCTACCTCAACGCTCTGCTGTTCGGCATCGCCGACATTCCGGCAATCCCCGAAACGGTGCGGCGACAGGTGTTGGACGATCTAGAACGGGAGGGGTCCGAGGCGACCCATCGCCGCTTGGCGCAGCTCGATCCCGAAACGGCGCGGCGCCTGCATCCCGCCGACCGACAGCGGGTGGGCAGGGCGCTGGAGGTGGCGCTGGCCACCGGAACCCCTTTAAGCCAATGGCAGCAAGCCACCCACCCCCCCGACCTGCAATTAACGGTGGCCACCCTGGAGATCGACCGGGAAACCCTGGGAAGGCGCTCCGACCGGCGGCTTGAGGCGATGTGGAAGGGGGGCTTATTGGAGGAGGCGCGCACCTTGCTGGCGAGAGCCCTCGACCCCAACCTGCCTGCCATGAAGGGGCTGGGTTACCCCCATGCGCTCGCCTTTTTGCGCGGGGAACTGCAAGAGGAGGAGGCACTCGCCGCCGCCCAGCTTGGGACCCGGCAGTACATCAAGCGGCAGGAGACCTGGATTCGGGGCTTGATCCGCAAGGGGGTGGCATTCGAAAGACTGGAGGGCGAGCGAGGGGTGGCGCAGCTGGCAGGATTGCTGGGGGGATGAAACAGGACGGGGGGAGCCCCCCCCCACGCTATGTGCCTGATGTCGTGTTCACGCCCAACAGGGGCCAAACCTTGTCGTAACAGGGATGGCCCCGAGTATCGCGGGCCAGATCGGCCAGGGTTATCCCATCAAGCACCGCGATGAAGGCGTCCTTGGCCCGCTCGAAGGAATCCTTGATGGCACAGGCGAAGACCAGATTGCACACCGTGACTTTTTCTGGCCCCCCCTCCTTCATACATTCGGCAATGGCAAAACCGGGTTCGGTCAGGCGAACGACCTGCCCAACCCCGATCTCTCCAGGCGCCACCGCCAAACGGAATCCCCCCCCTTTGCCCCGCGAGGTTTCGAGTAATCCGGACCGAGCCAATTTGTTCACGACCTTGGTCAGATGGTTTTTCGAGACGTCGAAGGTTTCGGCAAGCTGGGAAACGGTGGTGGCGCAATCGGTGTGCATCGCCAGATACAGCAGCACCCGCAAGGCGTAATCGGTGTGGACGGTGAGTTGCAAGAGTGATCCTTTCAGTGAATTTCGCGCCGCATTCGGCTGGCAACGACGAATCTTAATATGCGTGGAAAATATTGATTTAGTTCGACTTTTTAGCCGCGACTTCTGCGGGCGAATCTTAGCCCGAGCCGATTGGGTTTTCCCACCCCCGCATCGCTTTCGTTGAGCCTGATTTGCGAATCGGCCAATCTTGAATGAGTCCCCCTGACGCTTGAGAGGCCCCCATGACCCACCGATTACACCGCTGGCTCGACGAGCCTGCCCCACCCGACAGCCCCACGGTATGGGAGATTTCCCGCTTTCTGGCCCAAACCCAGGCGTTGGTGGAGGGGCATTGGGATCGGGTGCTGCTGCGCGGTGAAATCCGCCAGCTTTCTGCCGCCACCAGCGGCCACGGCTACCTCACCCTGGTCGACGCCTCGGGGCAGCCGGGGTCGCTGGCCTGTGTGGTCTGGCGGGGGCAATTCGGTCGGCTTCGCTCGATTTTACGGGAGGGTGAAGAGGTGGTCGTCATGGGCCGCCCCACCCTTTATCCCCCAACCGGGCGGTTTCAATTTGTCATCGAGCAGGCCGAACCGGCAGGGGAAGGGCAGCGCCGCCTCGCTTTAGAGGCGCTACGCCGCAAGCTGATCGTCGAGGGGCTGATCGACCCCAACCGCCGCCGCCCCCTGCCCCCTCTACCCCGCATCGTCGGTCTGGTGGTCAGCGGCTCGGGGGCGGTGTTGCACGACATGCTGCAGGTCGCCGCCGAGCGGCTGCCGGTGCTTTTTCTGCACGCCGAGGCCCCCGCGCAAGGGGCGGAGGCAGTGGCGGGCAACATCGCCGCCTTGCGAGCGCTGATTGCCGACGGACGGGCCGAAGCCATCGTGATCGCCCGTGGAGGGGGGAGCAAAGAGGATCTGGCTGCGTATGACGAAGAGCCGCTGCTGCGGGCGGTGGCGGCCTGCCCGATTCCGACAGTGAGCGCCATCGGCCACGAGGTCGATTCCCCCCTACTCGACGAGGTGGCCGACGCCCGCGCCCCAACCCCCTCGGCCGCCATCGCCCTGTTGCTGCCCACCAAGGGGGAGCTCCACGAGCGGATCGGGATGCTGCAACGCCGTCTGCAACGGCGCACCGCCCACACGTTGTCGGAATTGGCGTTGGCCCAACAACGGCTGGCAGGCCGACTGAAGGACCCCCAAACCCTGCTCTTGCTCAGCCGCAGCCGTCTCGACCAGTGGCGCCGCCAAGCCCAGGAGGGGTGGCAACGGGCGCTGCGATCTCGCGAAACCGGGCTGGAGGGATTCAAGGCCCGCCTTCGCGCCGCCTCCCCCGCCACCGCATTGCACCGCCGGGCGCTGCACCGCCAGCAGCTCCAGTCCCGTCTCGACCGGGCCGCTGCCGCCTGTATTGCCGAGCCGAGGCAAAACCTATCTCGCCTAGAACGCCGTTTAGAACAGGGTTGGCGCACCCATCAGCCGCTGTTGCTGGCGCTGGACGAAACCGGCGCCGTGATCGACGCCGCCGCCCGATTGCGCGAGGGGCAAGCATTGACCCTGCGCTTTGCCGATGGCCGGGTCGGGGTGCGGGTGGAGGAGATCGAGAGGCGATAGGGGATTGACGCGCACCGAGGTTCTCCCTGAGCGCGCTGGAAGGTTTGGCCCCTTCATTCGCGGTCGGGCACAGATTGCAACGATCCGATCCGGCTCTTTGGGCGGGCGGGGGTTGAGGTCGCCGATTGCCCCTTCATTCGCGGTCGGGGACCGCTCCTACAAAAACCCCACCTCCAACCGTCATCTTCGCTTGTAGAAGGCCACTTCTGTGGCCGAAGCGAAGCTGCGGTGCTTCGGTCGGGCACAGGTTGCACCATCCGATCCGGCTCTTTGGACGGGCAGGGGTTGAGGTCGCCGAATTGCCCCTTCATTCGCGGTCGGGGACCGATCCTACAAAAAACCGCCCCCGACCATCATCTTCGCTTGTAGAGGGCCACTTCTGTGGCCGAAGCGAAGCTGCGGTGCTTCGGTCGGGCACAGGTTGTAGCCACGATCCGATCCGGCTCTTTGGACGGGCGAGGGTTGAGGTCGCCGATTGCCCCTTCATTCGCGGTCGGGGACCGCTCCTACAAAAATCCCGCCCCCGACCGTCATCTTCGCTTGTAGAGGGCCTCTTCTGTGGCCGAAGCGAAGCCGAGGTGCTTCGGTCGGGCACAGGTTGTGGCACCGATCCGATCCGGCTCTTTGGACGGGCGGGGGTTGAGGTCGTCGATTGCCCCTTCATTCGCAGTCGGGGACCGCTCCTACAAAAATCCCACCCCCGACCGTCATCTTCGCTTGTAGAAGGCCACTTCTGTGGCCGAAGCGAAGCTGCGGTGCTTCGGTGCTTCGGTCGAGCACAGATTGCAACGATCCGATCCGGCTCTTTGGACGGGCGGGGGTTAGGGTGGCGGGGTTGCCCCTTCATTCGCGGTCGGGGACCGCTCCTACAAAAATCCCACCCCCGACCGTCATCTTCGCTGTAGAGGGCCACTTCTGTGGCCGAAGCGAAGCCGAGGTGCTTCGGTCGGGCACAGATTGTGGCACCGATCCGATCCGGCTCTTTGGACGGGAGGGGGTTGAGGTCGCCGATTGCCCCTTCATTCGCGGTCGGGGACCGCTCCTACAGGCAAAGAGTCGCCGCCATCCCGGCATGAACTACCGGTTGAACGAGGCATGTAGGGGGCGACATCCACCTTACCCCCCCACCAAATCCCCCAGCCCCCCCACCTGCTGCGGATCGACCCCCAACCATCCCGCCGCCAACTTGAGCAGAGGCAACGGATCGCTCAGGCGGTCGCGCAGCGAGGGGGCGTTTCGCGATTTCGATAGCTTCTCGCCGTCTTCCCCAACCAGTAGCGGATGATGAACAAACCGCCCCGCCGCGAACCTTTCGGCCCCAAAAAGGGGGGCCATGCTGCGTTGCAGGGCGGTCGAGGGGGCCAGATCCTCGCCGCGCACCACCAAATTCACCCCCATGTCCCGGTCGGCCAACAGCGAGGCCAGCTGATAGGCCGGGTTGTCGTCCCGTGTCCAGAGCACCGGATCGCCCCGCTCCCACCCCGTCACCTCGCAATCCAGACGCAGCCGCAGTGCCGAATCGCCCGGTCGCAAAGAGTGGCCCGAATCCCGGCAAAACCCTGGATATGCCCCCTCGGCATCGACCTGCTGAATCTGTCGGCGCGAACAGGTGCAGGCAAAGAGGGGGCCGCCCTGCTGCCAAAGATTCATCACCTCTTGCCGGTAGGCGTCGCGGTGGCGATGGAAGGCGTGTTGGCGCTCGAACTGGTCGGGGGTGTTGGGCCCCTCGTCCCATTCGAGTCCGAGCCAATCGAGATCGCGGAAGATCGATTCCACGTATTCGGGGCGGCAGCGCTCCCGATCCATGTCGTCGATACGCAGCCAAAGCCGCCCACCCACCCGGCGGGTCAAAACCCAGGTGAGGATGAAATTCAGGGCGTTGCCCCGGTGCAGGTGGCCGCTGGGGGTGGGGGCGAGGCGGGAGACGACGGGAAGGGGCGGGTTCATGGCGTCGGCAGCATCGGGATCAATCAGTGGGTGGGTGTTGTCCCAGGAACGGCCCGGTTATCCTGCCTCATCCTTTTCGATCTTCAACCGCAGGGTGTCCCATGATCCATCATCTCGTTCTCTGGCAGGTTCGCGACGACGTCGCCGACAAGGCGGCCACCTTGGCCGAATTCAAGCAGCGCCTCGAAGCGCTGATCCCCCTTATCCCCGAAATCCGCCTCTTGCGGGTCGGCATCAACGAACTAGAGGGGCCGACCGCCTCCGACATCGCCCTGATCTCATCCTTCAACTCCTGGGACGACCTCGATGCCTACCAAAACCACCCCGCCCACCAAGAGGTGGTGGCGTTTGTGAAGGGGGTGGCGAGCGAACGGCGGGCGGTGGATTGGGCCGACTAAGGAAGCGCTGATTGAATAGCGCTTCCGAGCGACCCAGGGATGGGTCGCCAAATTCAGGAACGTCCGTGGGAGGCGACCCCGTCGCCGAAGCTCTGCTGATTTTAAACGCGATGCCTTTAATCGGCGTTTCCCTGAGGGGTGGTCCCTGGGGCCAAAGGGCTGTTCGTTGGCGCTTGAAGAAATGGTTTGGGCGTGCCTTCGCCATCACCTGGGGGACGGGCGATGCTGGCGATGCCCCAATCCCCGTCGCGCAACATGAAAACCCAACGTTCCAGCATAAGGTCACCATGAGCCCACTCGATCTGACCAGGCTTTTCGAGCCGTTCGACACCATGAGCTAACCGGTGCGCCGCCGCCTTTCACACCTCGCCCAAGGGGTGGTCGACGCCGCCATCGCCCGGATTCCCCAACCCCTACCCCCCCTGGAGCGGCTTCAAGCGGGCAAAATCGTCTCGCACCGGGGGGAGCGGGAGGGGGGGGCCGTCGAGAACACCTTGGCCGCCTTCGACCCGGTACTGGCGGCGGGGGTGTGGGGGCTGGAATTCGATGTGCGCTGGAGCAGCGACGGGATCCCGGTGGTCATCCACGACCCCGACGCCATGCGCTGCTTTGGCCGCCCCCTGATCGTCGCCCGCAGCACCTTTGCCCAAATCCGCGCCGCCGTCCCCGAAATCCCCAGCCTTGAAGAGGTGCTGGCCCGCTACGGCGGCAAGCTCCATCTGATGGTCGAACTCAAAGACGATCACCCCACCCACATCGTCCCCCGCCGCCAAACCTTGCAAAAGCTGCTCGCCCCCCTGACCCCCGGCGAGCAGTTTCACATCCTCACCCTCGATCCCAAGCTGCTGCGCTGGACCGACTTTTTACCCCCCGACGCCCAAGTTTTGGTCGGAACCGGCGGCATGGGCACCTTGAGCCGACACGCCCTGCGGGAGGGGCTCGGTGGGGTGGCGGGCCATTACCTGCTGATGTCGGAGCGCCACCAGCAGGCCCACACCGAGGCACGGCAACAGACGGGGGTCGGCTTTATCACCTCGCGCAACGGTTTAAAACGGGCGCTCAATCGGGGGGTGAACTGGATTTTTTCGAACCATGCGGTGCGGTTGGAGCGGTGGCGGCGGGGGATGGTGGAGGCAAGGAGAGGGTAACGATTGGAACCGCCACCAACCGACGCAACCCGCTTGTTCACCCATTGACGGCATGTCGCCACGAGGCTTGGCGACACCATGACCGCGATACGACAAACGGATCTTTTCGTGCAATGGCTTAACGCGCTTCGAAAGGTGCAAGCCAAGGGGAATCTCTAAGGAAGCGCTGATTTATTCGCGCTTCCGAGCGACCCAGGGATGGGTCGCCAAAATCAGGAACGTAAGTGACTGATTTTGCAAGCGAAGCAAAAACGACGTCGCCTCAAGGCGCCTACTTTTGGTTTTTGTGTAGCGTGCTGATTCAAGGCAGGAGCCTTGAATCAGCGTTTCCCTAAAATCGAACCGGCGCTTCCCGTGATTCGTGGCGGCAGTGGGGTATGGTGGTTGGTGGGGTTGGTCGCTTGCCAAGCCCATCATGCCCCGCTGCCAACGAGCAACGACGGCAATTCGAATACCTACTTTTACGCCGCTCGCGACGAACCTTTTTACGGCCGCGCCGAAGCGGGCGCCGCCGTGGCGAGGAGGAGACGAGGTCATGGAGGATCCCTTCTTGAAGGGCGTACATAATCCAAGACCAACCCGCCGCAGCCGCCACGCGGCCATCGGGTTCCACCCGAACCGTCACCCCTTGGACACCGACGAGGCACCCCCATGACCCTCTGGATCGCCCTGCTGCGCGGTATCAACGTCGGCGGCAACCACAAACTATCCATGAAGGATCTAACCGCACTGCTCCACGATTTGGGGGCTTCACAGGTCAAAACCTACATCCAAAGCGGCAACGTGGTGTTGCATCACCCCAGTCCCGACCGCCAAACCCTGGCCCAAGCCATCACAACCGCCATCGCCGAGGCCCACGGTTTCGCCCCCCATGTTTTGCTGTTGACCCACGCCGAACTGACCCGGGCCATGGACGCCAACCCCTTCCCCGGGGGGGTGCTTGATCCCAAATCGCTGCACCTGTTTTTCATGGATGCCCCGCCCCCGAACCCCGATTTGGCCGGACTCGAAGGGGTGCGGATCGGCTCGGAGCAGTTTGCCCTGCTCGGCGCGACGTTCTACCTGCTCGCCCCCGAGGGGATCGGCCGTTCCAGGCTGGCTGCCAAGGTCGAGCGGGCGCTGGGGATGGCGGCGACCGCCCGAAATTGGAACACCTGCCAGAAGATGCGGGATCTGGTCGACCACCTCGCCTGAAACCGCCCCCACGCTTCGCCCCCCACACCGTCGCGCCAACACGGGAGTCCTTCACATTGGCTCGAAGAGGGCTAGCATCAAGGGATCAAAGAACCACCCCCCATTGAAAGGTCGTCAGGAGGTCCGCCATGGACATCGCCCAAGTCCCCGCCAGTCGTGGAAAAGCCTGGTTTTCGCAAGGTTGGGCGCTCTACAAAAAGGCCCCACTCCCCTTCACAGTCATGGGGCTGATCGCCCTGTGCCTTCAGCTCATGGGCAGTTTCAATCCCATGCTTCAGGTGGTTGTCTGCCTGCTGTCTCCGGTGCTCCTGTCGGGGCTGTTTTGGGGGGCGCAGCGGGCCGAACGGGGGGAGTCGGTCGACATCGGTTTGATTTTTCAAGGTTTCCGCGAGAAGACCGCCCCCCTGCTCAAACTCGGGGCGATCATGCTTGGCTTTTTGGGGATGATTGTGTTGGTCCTGATCGTCACCATCGCCCCGGCGATGCTCGATGCCATCGCCCAGACGGGGATGACGCCTGGCGATATGGAGCAACCCATGACCCAGGAAGAGGCCATCATTCTGTTGAGCTCCATCTCATGGGGGGTGATCCCCCTGGTCGGTATGGTGGTGGCTGCGCTGCTCACGGTCGTGGCGACCTTGGGGCTGGTCTTCGCCATCCCACTGATCGTTTTTCACAACCTGGGCGCAAGCCCAGCATTTGGGGGCAGTATCAAGGCCAACCTGGTCGACTGGGCTCCCATCGGACTGGCCGGCATTTTTTGGCTGCTGTTGGCCATCCCTGCCACGATCACCTTCGTAGGGATGCTGGTCCTCTTCCCCGTGACCTTTTTGGCACTGTACGTCGCCCAAAAAGAGATCTTCCCCACCCCGCCAAGCGCTACAACCTGAGAACCCGAAAGAGCATCGATGCGGATCAATCCCCTGGGCCCCGTTCACGCCCTGCACTGGACCCGCGCGGGGTGGCAATTGCTCTGGTCGCGGGCCAGCGGCTGGCTGCTCCTCCCCTTCCCCTTCGTCCTACCCTGGTTGGGGGTGGCCGAACTCGAATTGGCGATTCCCGAACCCTGGAACGCCCTGACCCTGATCCTGCTGCCCCTCCTGACCGCCACGGTGTTGGTGGCGATGGGGCTGTTCGAGGGGCAGCTCCACCCAACGCTGGTTCCGGTTCTGCTTTGGCTGCGCCCCTTTTTGCCCCGTATCTTCACCCTGGGGGCGATTTACTGGGCGGTGGTCCATCTGCTGAGCGATTGGCCGGTTTGGCCTACCCTGGATCAGATCGTTTTGCTCCCCCCCAACGGACTGCTTTTTGAGGCATGGCGGGTGCTGACCCACGTGCTGCTCAGCGGGATTGGTCTACTCTGCCTGATGTTGATGATGTTCCGGCGCATGGCCCTGCTTCGCTCCCTGGCGTTGGCCCTCAAGGGGGCGGCGATCAACATGCTGCCGCTGGCACTGCTCGGGGCAATGACCTTTGCCTTGTTTATGTTCGGCGATTGGGGGGTGCGCATGGTGGCCGATCTACCCAACCGAACCCCCTCCTCTCTGCACCCAATCTGGCCCCATATGGCCCGGATGCTGGGGCTGCTTTGGGACTTTTTGGTGACCGCCCTGCTCTGCGCCATCACCTACTTCGCCTACCGCGACATCTACACCCCCCTTCCTGCTCGGTGATCGCCGGGGGGCGGGGGAGCCGCTATCCTTGCCCCCTCTTCCCCTTTTCTTCCTGTGCGGCGCCATGATCCCCCTTCAATCACCCTCCAAGCCCCAAACCCTAAACTTCATCGTCCCCCCCCACGACCAGGGGGACGCCTGCGATTTGCTGGCCGAGCAGACGGGGCTATCGAAAACCAAACTCAAAGAGGCGATGAACAAAGGGGCGGTGTGGATCAAACGGGGACGCAAAGAGGAGCGGCTGCGCAAGGCGACCTTTCAGGTTAAGGGGGGCGATCAACTAACCCTCTACTACGACCCGACGATCCTGGCCATCGAGCCCCCCCTGGCCGAATGCCTTTTCGACGGTACCCACTACTCGGTGTGGGATAAACCCCCCGGCCTGCTTGCCCAGGGAACCCGACAGGGGGATCACTGCGCTCTGCTGCGTCAGGTCGAAAAGCACCTGATGGGCCGCCGCGAGATTCCCCATCTGGTGCACCGACTCGACCGGGAGGCCGAGGGGCTGATGTTGATCGCCCACGGCGGGGCGGCTGCCGAGAAACTCTCGGCCCTATTCCGCGAAGGCAAAATCGCCAAACGCTACCGTATTCAGGTGCGGGGTAATCCTGCCGACACCCTGGGAAGCAACGGTTTGCTTGAAGAGCCTCTCGACGGCAAAACAGCCAAAACCGGTTTTTCGGTCGAGTCGTTCGACGAGCGACGCAACGTCGCTACCGTGATGGTCGACCTCTTCACCGGGCGCAAACACCAGATCCGCCGCCATTTTGAACTGGCCGGATACCCGGTCATGGGCGATCCCCGCTACGGCGAGAACAACAGCGACCCCGAGGGGCTGCGGCTGATGGCGGTGGAACTGCGCTTCGTCGACCCCTGGAATGGGCGAGATCGGTCGTTCGTCTTGCCTCCCGAACGGTTGCTGTTTTAAAAACCGGGCACGCCGCCGACCCTGTTCGCCCAACACCGGTCAACCCTGGATTGAACCACCCCCCCTTCGACCCGATCACCATAGGCCACGACGTGACCGACCCCTTTGAACCCTTCGACGTGGAGCTTCTAATCCGCCGCTCGGCCAAGGCGCGACGGCGACGCATTGTGGTCACCCCCGGCAAGATCGAGGTGGTCGCCCCCGAGGGGACCCCCGACCGGGAGATCCACCTGTTTTTGCGCCAGAAGGGGGAGTGGGTGCGCAGGCAGGTACGGCAAATGCAGCAACAGCGGGCATTGGTCCCCCCCCTTGCCCCCTCGGGGCTGCTCCACGGCGCTCATCTCCCCTACTTCGGCACCCTCTTGCCCCTCAAGATTGAACCGCGCCACGGCATCAACCGCCCCGCCATCGCGGTGGATGAGATGATCTCGGCCCACCTTCCAGCCCATTGGGATCACGACGTCCGGGCCCAAAAGTTGCCGGGGCTGCTCACCCAGTGGATGAAAACCGAGCTGCTTGCCGCCGCCCTGCCGCTGGCTCAGCACCACGCCGAGGCGATGGGGGTGGTTCCGGCGGGGCTACGGGTCAAGCAGCAGCGGCATTTGTGGGGCAGTTGCGGGCAGGGCGGGATCATCAACCTCAACTGGCGCCTGATCTTCGCCCCCCTGTCGGCGGTGGAATACGTAGTCGTCCACGAACTGGCTCACCTTCGCCACCGCAATCACTCCCCCCGTTTTTGGAGCATGGTCGAGCGCCACCTACCCGACTTCAGGGAGCGCCAGGAATGGCTCAAACAGCCCGAGAACATGGTGCTGTATCGGGCGTTTGAGGAGGCGTTGTAGGCGTTTTTTCTTGTCCATACCCCTCGGGAACAGCAAAGACCATCCCATGACCCCACCACCCCTGATCGACATCCACAACGCCACCATCCAGCGGGGCGAAACCGTTGTTTTTGAACACCTTAACCTGCGCCTGGAGCAGGGGGAGCACGCGGTCATCCTTGGCCCCAACGGGGCGGGCAAGACCACCCTGCTTAAACTGCTGGGGCGCGAGGTCTACCCGATGCCGGTGGCGGGCAGCCATGTCCACATTTTGGGCAAAGAGAACTGGGATGTGTGGGCGCTACGCCGCCATTTGGGGATTGTCTCGATGGATTTGCAGGATCAGGTCGAGCCCGACGTGCCTGGCTTCGAGGTGGTGTTGTCGGGGTTTTACAGCGCGCTGCGGCTTTTTGACTACATGACCTTTTCGGACGAGCAGCTTGAGCAGGCAGCACAGATCA
>MNWR01000034.1 GCA_001872725.1 Proteobacteria bacterium CG1_02_64_396
CAACAGATTCTCATCAGCATGGACGGACGGGGCCGGGCGCTGGACAACGTCTTCATCGAACGTTTGTGGCGCACGGTGAAGTACGAAGAGATCTACCTGTACGACCATGCCGATGGGGTGGCGCTGCACCAGGGGCTCGACCGCTACTTCCGGTTTTACAACACCGAGCGCCCCCACAGTGCCCTCGGCGGCAAGACCCCAGAACAGGTCCATCAAACCCACGGCGGAACCACCCACCGCCACTAACCGTTTACAAATTTTCGCCCCCAAACTGTCCAAGGAGTGGGGTCCACCCCAAGGGGCTCGGCTCTTCAAGCGGTCGGTAAACACAGGCCCGCTCACCAGAATTCTGGGGGGCAGTTCTCTCGTCGTAGCATCGGCATACAGGGGGACGATGGGAATGGCCGACGGGAGCGGCGTGGGGTTTGATGAACCCCTGCATGCCGGACCTCGCTGCGCTCTACCGGCCCACGATCCCCCCCCGCGCATCGTCATCGGACCCAGCTTTTGAGGCCCCCGTGCTGTCCACTGAATTAACCCCCCACAAAACCGCGTTACCCCCCACATCGGCACCGTCCCGCCATTTCATACGTCGCCTCCGGCATCCAATCAAACGCGCTGGCCCCCTCCTCATCGCGGCGATTGCCCCAATCGTAGGTGTGGCCCAGCCCTGTCCACGGGGTATGGAGGTGCTTGAAGGGGTCGCCCGTGTTTGACGTTGGCAACGGTCTCGGGGCGGAGGCACTGGTGGGGATTGCAGGTGGTGTCGTCGATCCCGGGTCGCAACGGGGACGGAGAATTGGGGCCAGTTCGACCCACATCTCGACGAACAACGCTTTCGCTCGATTTGGCGCCAATCCCGAGAATTGCCTCGGGCGCAGATCCAACCCGTTGGGGTGGTTTGGGGGTGGCGGCGGATGCCGTTTGGGCAAAACCACTGCGCCGGAGGGGGGCGGTGATCCAGACTGTGGAGGCGGAGTTCCTGGTCAGGACGGGGCGGACGAGCGATCCGACCGCCTCCGGCTGGGCGACCGCGAATCCCAAAACCATCCATCCCAAACGTGCCTTCACAACCACCTCCGTGGGGTCAATCCGTGCCGAGGGCGGGGGGCGATCGCCCCCTCCGACAGCCAGGAAACCGACCTTGGGGGTGGAAGCTAGTGGATTGTTGAGGGGAATGTTGGGGTGAGGGGGGTGGGGAAACGAAGCAAAGACGATGCATCGTCGCGCCGCCCTTCGACAAGATCAGGGCGAGCGAAAAACCGGCGCTCTTACAGGTTTCTTGATTCGTTTCAACCAGTTTTACGCAGTCATTAGTGCTTCGCGCAGCCGGTGGATTTCGTCGCGCAGCTCGGCTGCCCGCTCGAATTCCAGCTCCGCAGCGGCGACGAGCATCTCTTTCTCTTTGGCGTCGATTTGGTGGGCGATCGCCTTGGGATCGGCCAGTTCGGCCCGGTACCGCCCCCCCTTCTCGGCGGCGCGGCTCTCCCCCATCAAATCGGCGACCTGACGCACCACCGTGGTCGGGGTGATGCCGTGGGCTTGGTTGTAGGCGACCTGCTTGGCGCGGCGGCGGTCGGTTTCGCCGATGGCCCGCTCCATCGAGCCAGTGATCCGGTCGGCGTAGAGGATCACCCTTCCTTCGGCATTTCGGGCGGCGCGGCCGATGGTCTGGATCAAGGAGCGCTCCGAACGCAGGAACCCCTCTTTATCGGCATCCAAAATCGCCACCAGCGCCACCTCGGGCAAATCGAGCCCCTCGCGCAGCAGGTTGATCCCCACCAATACATCGAAGGCCCCCAGGCGCAGGTCGCGGATGATCGCCGAACGCTCCACCGTATCGATGTCGGAGTGCAGGTAACGCACCCGTATGCCAAGTTCGGTCATGTATTCGGTCAGATCCTCGGCCATCCGCTTGGTCAAGGTGGTCGCCAGGGTGCGGAAGCCCCTCGCCGTCACCCCCCGCACCTCGTGGATCAAGTCATCGACTTGAAGGGTGACCGGGCGGATGGTGATCTCGGGGTCGATCAACCCGGTGGGGCGGATGACCAGCTCCACCACCGGCTCCTCGGAGTGCTCCAACTCGAAGAGGGCGGGGGTGGCCGAGACGAAGACGGTCTGGGGGCGCAGCCGCTCCCACTCCTCAAACTGCAAGGGGCGGTTGTCGAGGGCCGAGGGGAGGCGAAAGCCGAACTCCACCAGGGTGGTTTTGCGGGAGCGATCCCCTTTGTACATCGCCCCGATCTGGGGGACGGTCACGTGGGATTCGTCGACAAAAAGCAGGGCGTCGTCGGGCAGGTATTCGAACAGGGTTGGCGGCGGCTCCCCCGCCAGCTTGCCGGTCAGGTGGCGGGAGTAGTTCTCGATGCCGTTGCAGTAGCCGACCTCTTGAATCATCTCCAGGTCGTAGCGGGTGCGTTGTTCCAGACGCTGCGCCTCCACCAGTTGGTTGGCCTCGCGCAGCTCTTCCAGCCGTTGTTTCAGCTCGATCTGAATCGTGCCGATGGCCCGCTGCACCTGCTCCTTCTCGGTGACGTAGTGGCTCTTGGGGAAGATCGTGGCCCGGTCGCGCTGCTCGATGGTCCGTCCGGTCAGGGGGTCGAAAACCGTGATGGCGTCGACCTCGTCGCCGAAAAGCTCGACCCGAATGCCATAGTCTTCTTCGTAGATCGGGAAGATGTCGACCACGTCGCCCCGCACCCGAAACCGCCCCTGTTCCAGGGCGATGTCGTTGCGCTCGTATTGCAGCGCCACCAAGCCCCGAGTGAGTTTGTGCAACGACCACTCCTCCCCCACCGCGATGTGCAGCGCCATGCCGACGTAGGTTTCGGGGGAGCCCAAGCCGTAAATGCACGACACCGAGGAGACGATGATCGTGTCGCGCCGCTCGAACAGGGCGCGGGTCGCCGAGTGGCGCATGCGCTCGATCTGCTCGTTGATCGACGAATCCTTCTCGATGAAGGTGTCGGAGCGGGGGATGTAGGCCTCGGGCTGGTAGTAGTCGTAGTAGCTGACGAAATACTCGACCGCGTTGTCGGGGAAGAAGCTCTTGAACTCGTTGTAAAGCTGGGCTGCCAGGGTTTTGTTGGGGGCCATCACCAGGGCGGGGCGTTGCAACTGCGCGATGGCGTGAGCCATGGTGAAGGTCTTGCCCGAGCCGGTCACCCCCAGGACGGTCTTGCCCCGGGCGCCGCCGCGCAGCGCTTCAACCAGTTGAACAATCGCCTGGGGCTGGTCGCCGGAGGGTTCGAAGGGGGCGTGGACTTTGAAGGGGGGCATGGGCCGTGGCGTCTGTCTTTGTATGAAGGGGGGATGGTGGACGCGCTGCGCTTATCCACCCTACCGTGCGCGATCTCCTACCGTCCCAACACCCTGTCGAACAACCCCTTTTTTTCGGGCAACGACGCCGGGGGGCGCCACTCGTCGAGGATCTCGGGTTCGATGCGGGTGAAGAGGTGCCAGGGAGCGACCGGCCCCAGGTTGATGGTGCACGACGAACCGACCTTGCGGGGATGAAAGAGCTTGAGCATCCGTGGCGCGGACCGGTCATCGACGTAAACCATGCCGCACCGCCCCGGATCGGCGGCCCGGATCGCCTCCAGCAACGGCCCCATCTTGGCCTGCGCCTCGGCCCCGCTCAGCGGCCCTTCGATGGTTCGCCCCGCAGGATCGACCCAAAACCAGCCATCCTCGGCCGCCAACGCCGCCGTTACCGCCGGCACGTCGTCCCAGCGCAGCAGGCACGAAAAGGTACCGCGAAAGTGGGTCTCGAAGGGGGTCATGGGGGCTCCTGGGTCGGACACGTCGGGCTCGTCTGACAAAAACCAACCTTACGCCGTCGGGCGGCTCCCCGGTTTGTAGGGGGCCGGGCCGCCCGCTGCACACAGGGGGCAACTGCTCGGGTCGTAAACCGGGATCTCAAGCTGGGCGATGGCGTGGAAGGGACGTCCGCCAAAATCGGCCTTGCCTCCGGAGCGGTCGATGATCGACCCCACCGCCACCACCTTACCCCCCAACCCCTCGACCACCTCGATGGTTTCGCGGGTCGATTTACCGGTGGTCACCACATCCTCGACCAGTAGCACCCGCGCCCCCTGGGGGATGGCAAAACCGCGCCGCAGGGTCATGGCGCCACCCTCACGCTCGGTGAAGAAAGCGGGGGTTTTTAGGGCGCGGCCCACCTCGTGGGCAACAATCACCGCCCCCATGGCGGGGCCGACCACCAGGTCGATCTCGATCCCCCGACGGGTAAAAAGGGCGCCAATCGCCTCACCAATTTGCTCCGCTGCTTCGGGATGGGACAACACCTTGGCCGATTGCAGGTAGCGGGAGGAGTGTTTACCCGAAGAGAGCAAGAAATGCCCCTCCAGCAAAGACTCGTATTGACGATAGAGGTCGAGGAGTTGGGTTTCGGTCATGGAAGAGATACTCGTCGTTAAAGAGATCGAAAACGATTTCACCGGGGACAGCGCCATGTTGGGGCTTTCGGGATTCACGATCAGCCGCTGCTCGGCCATGGCACGCAGCTGCATCGACAGGCCATTGCGAGGGTTGCCGAGGATTCAATCGGCGTAGGCATAAGCCAGCAAACATTCACCCCTCACACTAACCCTCTCCTCTGAGGGGAGAGGGGACTCACGGCAGGGATGTCGCGATGGCGGCTGCAGCCGAAGCGGGATCTTCCGCCCCAGTAATCGGCCGCCCGACCACAATATGACTCGCCCCCCCCTCAATCGCCTGGGGTGGGGTGACGATGCGGGTTTGGTCCCCGGCAGCACTGCCCAGGGGGCGGATGCCGGGAGTGACGATCCAGGCCTGCTGCCCCAGCAGGGTGCGCAACATGGGGGCCTCTTGCCCCGAGGCAACCACCCCATGCAGCCCCGAGTCCAGCGCCAGCTGGGCCAACCGGCGGACGATCTCTTCCGGGCTCCCCCCGATCCCCACCTCGGCGGCGTCGTCCGCCCCCATCGAGGTCAACAACGTCACCGCCACCACCTTCAGATCGCTGCCCGAATCCTGAGCCGCTTGCGCCGCCGCCTTCATCATCGCCCGCCCACCTAGGGCGTGGACGGTGGTCAAATCGGCCCCGAGCTCGGCGGCTTGGCGCACCGCCTGGGCCACGGTGTTGGGGATGTCGTGGAATTTCAGGTCGAGAAACACCTTAAGCCCCAGCGCCTTGAGATCGCGCACGATCTGGGGGCCGTTGGCGACGAACAGCTCCTTGCCGACCTTCACCCAACCGGCAGCAGGGGCGACGGCGCGGGCCAGTTCGATGGCGCGGCTGTAACTCGGGGTATCGAGGGCGACGATCAGGCGGTCATCGGGCAGGGTCATGAAACGGTGGGTCCCGGTTGCAAAGGTAAAGGGGATGGAGCGGTTTTGGTGTTGGCTGGGGCCGCCACGGTGGCGACCGGCAAAGGAGCCGGACCCAGATCGGCCCGTATCTCCTCCATGCTTTCCCACGATCTGCATCGGGGACAGCGCCATTGCACCTCTTGCAGGGTCAAGCCGCATTGGTGGCAACGGTAGCGGGGCTGGCGGGCCAGACGGCTTTCGAGTTCCGAGACCACAAAACGCAAACCGGCCCCCTCTCCCTCCAGGGCGGCGCGGCAACGGCCCAGGGCCAAGAGCAATTCAAGACGATCCGGGAAACGCTGTGACAACTGGGTCAACAGGGGGAGCGCCTCTTCGGGATGCCCCTCCTCCATCTTCCGCTGTGCGATGGCCAAACCGGCGGCGGGGCTGTCGCTGGGCAACTCGCCCAGGTCGATCCCCTCGCGCTCGCGCAGGCGGCGCAAAAACAATCCGGCATGGCGGGGCACCTTGCTCATTCCCTCCATCCAACGGCGGATCGCCCGGTCGAGTCGGTGCTCCGCCGCCTCGGCATCCCCCGCCAGTAGGTAGCCGGCCACCGATTCGGGGTGCCGTTTGATCGCCTGGTTCGCCCCGTCCCGGGCCTCTTTCGACCGCCCCTCTTTGAGTGCATCGCGCCCCTGCATCACCAAAAGATAGGCTTCGACCACATCCAAGGGGGGCCTGACCTGACTGCGGGGCAGGCGACGCATTTGCCCGATCAGCCGCAGTGCCTCGGACCAGTTGCGCTCGGTGATCGTCAGCTCCAGCAGCGCTTCAAGGGCGAAAGGGCGTAGATCGTCGAAGGGGAGCAGGGCCGAATAGGCGTTGCTGGCCCGCTCAAAAAATCCGGCGGCCCGGTAATCCTCGGCCAAGCCGAGCATCGCCTGATGGCGCAGTTCGTCGCCGATATTGTCGCGGAAGAGGATCGATTGGTGCAGACGAATCGCCCGGCCCGTCTCCCCCCGTTGTCGGTAGAGCTCGCCGAGCAGCAGGTAAGTTTCGGCCAGATCGGTGGTGTTTTTGGCCGCCTCGATCAGCGATTCGATGGCTGCGTCGGGTTCGTCGCGCACCAGGTGGTAAATCCCCCGGTTGAAGAGGGTCACCCCCCGTTCGGCGCGGCGGTGATCGCCCCCATCCCCCTCGCCGCGCAGCCCCGAGCGGTACCCAGCGATGCCGCCCAGCGCAATGCCGAGCAACAAAGCCAGGGCGATCCAGGTACCCGAGGCGATCATGGGATGGGCCGGGAGGCCCTACTCCAAATCCTGTTCGAGGGGAAGATTGCGCAGCCGCTCCAGCTCTTTGGTCATGGAGAGGTTGTCCCGCTTCATCTTCAGGTAGCGCAGACGCAGGCGCAGCACCGGAGACAGGGAGAGCAGCACGGCGAAGAGCATGCCGACGATGAAGACGGTCAGCAGCACCATGTACAGCGGCAGGGGGCCAACCTCCACCCCAAAGTAGTAGTGAAGGGTCACCTCCTCCATGTTCTGGGTGGCCAGGGTCAGCCCCACCAGGAACAGAAGGACCAGCGCGATGAAGTTGAGGGCGAACCTCATATCCGTACCTCCCTACCGAACGGGGGTGCGGCTGGGGGTATCAACCCTCCACCCGCTCCCGCAGCGCCTTGCCGGGCTTGAAGAAGGGGGCCAACTTGGAGGGGACCTCAACCTGCTCCCCGGTCTTGGGGTTGCGACCCTGGCGGGCATCGCGCTCCTTCACCCCGAAGGTGCCAAACCCGCGCAGCTCGATGCGGCGGCGGTTTTTCATCGCCTCAACCATGATGTCGAACATCAGGTTGACAATATGCTCGACCTCTTTGCGGCTCAGGTTTTCGACCTGGTCGGCCACTTCGGCGATCAATTCGGACTTCGTCATCGAAACACCCCCACTCAAACGGTGCCTTCAGGCACCTTTTATAGAATCGAAATTGGGCGGGACAACAGCATCAACCGCCGACAGCACCGGGCCAAGCGGCGTACCAACCCGAGGGGATCCACGTGGATTCGGGCAACAGATCGCCCGCTGCCGATTCCATCCATCGGGCCAACAACGGCTTGCGTTCCTCGTGCAGCACCAGATCGAGACCCTCGTCCCAACCCTGCTGCGCAATCAGCCAGGCCTTGGCTTGGAGCATTCCGCCCAGTTCGTCGACCAAACCGGCCTCCTTGGCCTGGGATCCGATCAGGATCCGGCCATCGGCCAAAGGACGCAGCGCCTCGGGATCGAGGTGGCGGTCGCGGGCAACTTGTTGAATGAAATCTTCGTGAATGGTGTGGGCCACCCCTTCAAGGTAGGCCCGTTCATCGGGATTCATCGGACGGAAGGGGGAGCCGGCATCCTTCATGGTTCCGGCGGTAATCACGTTCGAGGTGATCCCGATTTTTTCCATCAACTTCGAAACATCGGAAAGGATCATGATGACCCCGATCGACCCGGTCATCGTCGCCGGTTGGGCAAAGATATGGGGGGCGGGGGCGGCGATCATCAAGCCGCCCGAAGCTGCCATGTTCCCCATGGAGACGACCCACGGTTTCTTGAAGGAGGCCAACCGGTCTCGCATCTCTTGGGATGCGGCAACCCCGCCACCGGGAGAATCGATCCGCAGCACCATTCCCATGACTTGGTCATCATCCTCGATTTCCCGAAGCCGGTACAGCCAGGGCTCGGCATCGGTGATCATCCCATTGCATGTCACCAGGGCGATGTGCGGCTTGCTCTCCGGTCCCCCTTGCGAGCCCAGCCACCACAGCACCCCCACCACCAGGACGATCAACCACCACCGTTTGCGCATTGTTTTCCCTGTTGTTGAACCATGAAAAAGGGCGGGGCGAACCTGCTGCCCCGCCCTTCTTTTGTTGCTTAGCTGTTCAGCGAACCCTTACTCGGCATCGCTTTCGGCAGACTTCTGAGCCAGTTTCTCCTTGATGAGGTCACCGAGGTTGGTGGCCGCCGAGGAGGAATCGGCTTTGTACTGATCCAGGACCTGACGCTCCTCGTCCTTCTCCTTCTGCTTGATGGAGAGGGCGATGCGACGGGTCTTGCGATCAACTTGGGTGATCTTGGCGGTGATCGACTCACCCACCTTGGCCACGGTGCGGGGATCCTCGATCCGCTCGACCGCCAGCTCGGAGATGCGGATGAAACCTTCGATCCCATCCTCAAGCTCGACCACCACGCCACCGTCGTTGATCTCTTTCACGGTGCCGGTGATGACGTCACCCTTCTTGTGGGTGGCGAAGAAGGTCTCCCAAGGATCGGCACTGAGCTGCTTGATACCCAAGGAAATCCGCTCTTGCTGAGGCTTAACCTGCAACACGACCGCCTCGATCTCCTGACCGACCTCGAACTTCTTGATGGCCTCTTCGCCCTCTTCGTCCCACGACAGGTCGGTGATGTGCACCAGGCCGTCGAGATCGTCGTTCAGGCCCACGAACAAACCGAAGTCGGTGATGTTCTTGATGGGGCCCTTGATCCGGGTCCCTTCGGGGTACTCGGCGGCAAAGACCTCCCAGGGATTCTGCTGAATCTGCTTCATACCCAGGGAGATACGGCGACGCTCGACGTCGATGTTGAGAACAGTGACCTCGACCTCGTCGCCCTTCTTGTAAACCTTGCGGGGATCGAGGTTTTTCTTGGTCCAGCTCATCTCGGAGACGTGGACCAGACCCTCGATACCATCCTCGATTTCGACGAAGACGCCGTAATCGGTGACGTTGGTAATTTGGCCCTGGAAGCGACCGGCCACAGGGTAGCGGCGGTCCAGGTTCTCCCAAGGATCGGACTGAAGCTGCTTCAGACCCAACGAGATGCGCTCGCGCTCGGGATCCCAGGCCAGGATCTTGACGTTGATGAGATCGCCGGGGGAGACCACTTCGCGGGGGTGTTTGATGCGCTTCCAGCTCATGTCGGTCATGTGCAGCAGACCGTCCATGCCACCGATGTCGACGAACGCGCCGTAGTCGGTGATGTTCTTGACCTCACCCTCGAACACCGCCCCCTCTTCGAGGTGGGTCAGCAGCTCTTCGCGGGCCTTGCCACGCTCGCGTTCGAGCAGCGCCTTGCGGGAGACCACCAGGTTGTTGCGGCGGCGGTCCATCTTGATGATCTCGAACCAGGACTCCTCGCCGATGAGGCGGGTGAGATCCCGGACGGGACGGACATCGACGAGCGAACCGGGCAGGAAGGCGCGGATGTCCATAACCGAGACCGACAAACCACCCTTAACCTGCTCGGTGATCTTGCCGGTGACCGCTTCGCCAGCCTCGAATTTGGCTTCGAGGATCTTCCAGTTGGCGGCGCGGATCGCCTTGCGACGCGACAGCTTGATCTCGTCGTGAGGCCCGGTACCACGGTCGACCACCACCTCGACGGTATCGCCGACACCAACCGTCAGATTGCCTTGATCGTCGGTCAGCTCGTTGGTGGGGACGATCCCCTCGGTCTTAGCGCCGATATCCAGGATGATATCGTCGCCATCCACCTTCACCACGGTGCCGGTGACCAGATCTCCGACTTGATAGAGCCCCTGCGAGGCCCCCTCGCCGGTGAGCGATTCTTCCAGCAGCTTGGCGAATTCGTTGGCTTCTTCGTCGTTGGCGAAGAATTCCGCCTCGAAGTCTTCAAAGTCTTCGAAGCCGGTGGATTGATTGTGTTGCTTGGGCATGAAACAGGTACCCCCTGAAATGGAATGTGCGGGCCATAAGGCCATCGCGGCGTCGATGAATCCGGCGGCGGGTAACCCACCGCCTCCGGAACCACCTATCTTCAACCCCCGACGAACGGAGGAATTACTGCAATTTGGCGAGCTGATCCTGGACCTGCCGTGCTTGCTCCTCGGCGCTGGTGCGCAGGTCGTCGACCGTATCGCCCCCCAGGGCGCGCAAGCGGACAACCACCTCGTCGATCAACCAATCGGGGGTCGAGGCCCCCGCCGTCACCCCCACCGAGTCGACCTGCGCAAACCAAGCCGAATCGATCTCGTCGGCGGTTTCGATGTGGTGGGTGTTGGGCTGCACCTCGGCGCAAATCTGGGCCAACTTGCGGGTATTGGAGGAGTTCTTCCCCCCCACCACCAGCATGGCGTCCACCGTCGCCGCCTGAACCCGGGCATCGCTCTGCTTAATCTCGGTCGCATCGCAGATGGTGTTGATGACCGTCAGCTCGTTGCAGCGGTCGAGCAACTGGCAGATCACCTCTTTGAAGCGGTCGGGCCGCATGGTCGTCTGCGCCACCACCCCGATTTTTCGGGTCTGGACCGGAATCCCCTCCAGATCGTCGCGCCCCGACATCACCTTATGGGGTCCCACGATGTGGCTGACGATCCCCACCACCTCGGGATGGCTGGCATCCCCCACCACCACCACGAAGCAGCCCTCTTTGGAGAGTCGCGCCACCGCGTTTTGGACCCGCGTCACGAAGGGGCAGGTAGCATCAACCACATCGAGCCCAAGATCTTTGGCCCCTTGCTTGATTTGCTTGGGGACGCCGTGGGAACGGATCACCACCGTGCCGCCGGGAACCTGATCGAGCCGGTCCACCGGCACCACGCCAACCTGCATCAATTTTTGAATGGTCGGGGGATTGTGAATCAGGGGGCCCAAGGTGTGGATGGCCTGCCCACCGGCTTGGCCAGCGGCCTCGAAGGCCTGTTCGATGGCGAGTTTGACTCCAAAACAAAAGCCCGCTTCGCGGGCGATGACGACATGCATGTTGTTCGACCTACCGTTCCAACCGAGCAACCACCTGCTCGACCACCTGGGAAATCGTCAGGTCCGAGGTGTCGATCTCGAAGGCATCCTCGGCAGCCCGTAAAGGGGCAATCTCACGTTGGGCATCGCGGCGGTCCCGCTCGGCCAGATCTGCGATAATGCTTTGTAAACTAACATCATTTCCCGAGGCGGACAACTGTCGCCAGCGCCTCTCCCCCCGAATTTCGGGGCTTGCGGTGAGATAAATTTTGCAACTGGCGGAAGGAAAAACGACGCTGCCGATGTCGCGCCCGTCCATCACCAAACCCGGCGCACGGGCCTGCTGGTGTTGAAAATCGAGCAGCACCTGCCGCACACCGGGGATCGCCCCGACCCGGCTGGCCATTTGACCGGCCTGAGCACTTTGAATGTCGGTGGTGATTTCCCGGTCGCCGATGAAGACGTGAAACTCGCGGTCAAGCCCTAAAATTCCACGCAATCCAAGGTTTTGCGCCAGCTTCGTCACTTGCTCCGGATGCCCCTCGGGATCGAGTCCCTGTTCGGCTGCCAGCAAACCCACCGCCCGATACAACACCCCGGAATCGAAGTAGTGCCACTTGAGCCGCTGGGCGACCAAGCGGGCGACCGTCCCCTTGCCGGTTCCGGCGGGGCCGTCAATGGCGAGTACCGGCACCTTATTCATCGAACCCCTCAAGATGCCCCCCCACCGCCCGTAATAACCCCTCGAATGAGGGGAAGGAGGTGGCGACGTTGGCCACGTCGCGGATGGTGACCGCGCCACGGGCAACCTGGGCCAACACCGCAAAACTCATGGCGATGCGGTGATCGCCGTGGGAGTCGACCGTACCGCCGCTGGGATGTCCGCCGTGGATGATCGCCCCGTCGGGCAGCTCCTCGACTTGAATGCCCAGGTGTCTGAGTCCTTTGGCCATGGCGGCGATGCGGTCGCTCTCTTTCACCCGCAACTCTTCGGCCCCACGCACGGTAGTGACCCCCTCGGCAGCGGCGGCCAAGGCAAACAGCATGGGGAATTCGTCGATGGCCAGCGGGACCGCCTCGGGGGGAACCTCGATGCCGCGCAGCTGGGCATGGCGAATGCGCAGATCGGCGACCGGCTCCCCCCCCTCTTCGCGGCGGTTGAGCAGCTCAATCTTGCCCCCCATGGCGCGCAGCAGATCGAGAAATCCGGTCCGGGTCGGATTAACCCCCACCCCGATCAGCGTCAAATCGGAGCCGGGAACCAAGGTGGCGGCGGCCATGAAGAAGGCAGCAGACGAAAAATCGCCAGGGACGGCAATGGTTTCAGGATTGCGCAGCGTCGCGCCGGGATTCAGGGTCAGGGAGCGTTCGTCCCCCTCGATGTTGGCCCCCATCGCTTTGAGCATCCGCTGCGTGTGGTCGCGGGCAGGGCCAGGAAGGGTCACCGTCACCTGCGATTGCGCCCGCAAACCGGCCAGGGCCAGGCAACTGAGCACCTGAGCCGAGGCGATGTTGAGGTCGAATTGCCCCCCTTCGAGCGCCCGGCCTCGAATCGCCAGGGGGGCCAGTTTGCCCCCGTCGCGCCCATCGATGCTCGCCCCCATGCTGCGCAACGGCTCGACCACCCGCCCCATCGGACGGCGGCGCAGGTAGGGATCACCGGTCAAGACCGTAAACATACCGGGGGTACCGGCGAACAGCCCGGTCATCAACCGCATCGAGGTGCCGGAGTTGCCCAAGTCGATCACGTCGCCCGGCTCCCGCCACGCCTCGAACCCCCGGCCATGCACCGTCACCACGTCGTCGGAGCCGTCGACGATCCCGACCCCCAGGGCAGACATCGCCTTCCAGGTCGAAAGAACATCCTCACCACGCAGCAGCCCGCCGATCCTCACATCCCCATGACCAAACGCGGAGAACATCAGGGCACGATGGGAGATCGACTTGTCGCCGGGGACCGACACCTCCCCTTCAAGGGGGGCGCGGGTGGGAGAGACCTGCCAAGAACGAGAAATGGAGTGGTGGGCCATGAAGATCTTTATTCGGAGGAGCCGAGAAAACCGCGGCGACGCACCAGGCTGTCCCGGGTCACCTTGGCTTTGACGAAGGTTTGTTCCAGAGCATCGGCATCACCCCGGTCGACCGCCTGACGCACCTCGCCGAGCACAGTGGTGAAGCGATCGATCATCTCGACCACCGACTCGCCGTTGGCCAGACAGATGTCGCGCCACATGGGGGGATTAGAGGAGGCGATGCGGGTGAAGTCGCGAAAGCCGCCCGCCGCAAAACGAAAGAGGTCACCCCCCTCCCCGTCGTTCATGCGGCGCAGCGCCTCGACCAACGAAAAGGCAATCACGTGGGGCAAATGGCTGGTCGCCCCCAGGATGCGGTCGTGCAGGGCCGCCTCCATGGTTTCGACCTGCCCCCCCACCGCCTCCCACATTGCGGTAACCAGCGCCTGGGCGCCGCCGTCGCTGTGGGGGGTGGGGGTCAGGATGATGCGGGCGCCCCGGAAGAGTTCGGGGAACGAGGCAGCCACGCCGCTGTGTTCGGTTCCGGCAATGGGGTGACCGCCGATCAGGCGGATCCCCGCCGCCAAGGCGGGCTCCTCTAGCGCAGTGAGGATCACCCCTTTCACCGAACCGACATCGGTCAATACCGCACCCGCATCCATCGCGGCGATACAGGCCAAACCGACCCGCTCCATTGGGCCGACCGGGGTGGCCAAAACGACCACATCGGCGCCGAGAACCCCCTCTTCCACCGTCGCCTCACCCCGATCAATCACCCCCAGTTGTAGCGCCAACGCCCGCTCGGCGGTATTGGGTTCGATCCCAACCACCTCACCGGCAAAGCCGCTTTGTTTTAGGGCACGGGCCAGAGAGCCGCCAATCAGGCCGACCCCCACCACCGCTACGCGATTGACGAATCCGGGCAAGGTCGTCGGCTCAGTTCTTGGGATGGGCGATGGTGCGGCCCACCGCGGCTGCCATAACGTCGAGATCCTTCATCAAGGTGCGGAAGATCTCGGGGGTCAACGCCTGGTCGCCGTCGCACATCGCTTCGCAGGGGTTGTGGTGGACCTCGATGAGCAACCCGTCGGCCCCCGCCGCCACCGCCGCTTTAGCCATGGTCGGGATGTGCCGGGCGATCCCCACCGCATGGGAGGGATCGACGATGACCGGCAAATGGGTCAGCTCTTTCAAGACCGGAATGGCCGACAGATCGAGGGTGTTGCGGGTCGCGGTCTCGTAGGTGCGGATGCCGCGTTCGGCCAGAATGATGTTGAGGTTGCCCTCAGAGGCGATGTACTCGGCGCTCATCAGCCATTCTTTAATGGTGGCCGCCATGCCGCGCTTGAGGATCACCGGTTTGCCGAGCTTCCCCACCTCTTTCAGAAGCTGGAAGTTCTGCATGTTCCGGGTGCCAATCTGGATGACGTCGACGTTCTCTTCGACGAAGTAGTTGATGTCGCGAACGTCCATCAACTCGGTGACCACCGGCAGGCCATGGGTGTGGCTGGCGCGGGAGAGGTAGGTCAAACCGATGGGGCCCAAACCTTGGAAGGTGTAGGGGGAGGTACGGGGCTTGAAGGCGCCGCCGCGCATCATGGTGGCCCCGGCGCTGCGGACGATCTCGGCGGTGACATCGAGCTGCTCTTCGGACTCGACCGAGCAAGGACCGGCGATTACTTGGATGGCGTTGCCGCCGATGGTCAGGTCGCGCACCTTGATGACGGTGTCTTCTTTACGAAAATCGCGGGAGACCAGCTTGTAGGGCTTGAGGATCGGGGTGACCGACTCGACACCGGGATGGGCCAGGATCGACCCCTCGTCGACACCGCGCTCGTCGCCGATCACACCGATGATGGTGCGCTCGGTCCCTTGCGAAACGTGGGGGGTGAAACCCTCATGGCGCAGGTGCCCCAACAAACGATCCAAATCCTCCGGCGCGGCGCCGGGACGCATTACGATGACCATGCTCTCATTCTCCAAAACGTTCGAACCTTATTGAAATCAATCTGTAGCAAGCGCTTGCGCAAGTGCCGCAATCGCCCGTTCGTTTTCCTCTTGCAAACCGATGCTCATCCGCAGGTGGTTGGGCATGTCGTAGGGAACCAGCCCCCGCACGATCACCCCCTGACGCAGCATCGCCTGTTCGATGGCCCCAGCTGGACGTTTCAGGTCGAGGGTGAGGAAATTCCCCTCGCCGGGGATCCAGTCGATCGCCATCTGCCGCAACCGTTCCTGCAAAAAAAGCCGCCCCTGCCGATTGACGTGGCGCACCCGTTCTAAAAAGGGCTCATCCCCCAAGGCGGCGATGGCGGCCTCTTGCGCCAGCAGGTTGACGTTGAAGGGATCGCGCACCGTGTTGAGCGCTTGGATCACCTCGGGATCGGCGATCATGTAGCCGATCCGCATCCCCGCCAAACCGTAAGCCTTTGAAAAGGTTCGGGTCACCACCAGATTCGAAAACCGCCGCCGCAACTCGACTCCGTCGCCCCCCATGGGTGAGGTGATGTATTCGACGTAGGCCTCGTCGAGCACCACCAACACATGGGAGGGAATCCGCTTAAGAAAGCGGACCAGATCCTCGCCATTGTGGTAGGTGCCGGTGGGGTTGTTGGGGTTGGCGACGAAGACGATGCGGGTGTTGTGGTCGACCGCCTCGGCCATCGCTTGCAGATCGTGGCTGTAGTTCAGATCGGCCACTTCGCGCAGCTCACCCCCCGCCATGTGGGTTGCCAGTTTGTAGACGATGAACCCGTAGCGGCTGGCCACCGCATTGGTCCCCGCTTCGAGGTAGGTGCGGGCGATCAAGGTAAGCAGCTCGTTGGAGCCGCTACCGACGGCCACCTCCTCATCGCCGACCCCGTAACGCTGGGCCAACCGCCGACGCAGGCGAAAGCTCCCCCCGTCGGGATAGCGGTGGATCGTTCCGGCGGCGCTGGTCAGGGCGACGATGGCGCGGGGGCTGGGACCAAGGGGGTTTTCGTTGGAGGCCAGTTTCACCGCACCGACGATCCCGAATTCTCGCTCCAGCTCCTCGACCGGCTTGCCCGGCTGATAGGGGGCCAGCCCCGCCAGATGGCGAGCAGTGGGAAAGCGGCTCACCCCTCCCCCCCTTCGCCGCGCAGCGCCATCGGGTAGCTGCCCAGCACCTTAATCATCACCCCCATCGTCTCCAGTTCGGCCAAGGCGGCGCGCACCGTTGCCTCCCCTTGATGACCAATCAGATCGACGAAGAAGTGGTACTGCCACATCTGCTGCCGGGTGGGGCGCGATTCGATGCGGGTCAGGTTGAGTCCACGGTTGTTGAAGGGGGCGAGCATGTCGAACAGGGCGCCGGGCCGATCGGGGGCCGAAAGCAGCAGACTGGTCTTGTCACGCCCACCTCCCGCCGGGGGTGTGGTGTGACGGCCGATGACCAAAAAGCGGGTGGTGTTGTCGGGGTGATCCTCGATGTGTTCGGCCAACACGTCGAGCCCGTAGACCTCGGCCGATTGCAGCGGCGCGATGGCGGCGGCCCCCTCTTCTTGGGCGGCGCGGGCCGCCGCCTCGGTGGTCGAGGCGACCTCGATACGCTGGATTTCGGGCAAGGTGTTGTTCAGCCACGAATTGCACTGCAAGAAGGGCTGATAGTGGGAATAGATCTTCTTTACCCCGGCCAGATCGCCCTTGCCGAGCAGGTATTGGGCGATGGGGAGGTTGATCTCGGCCACGATCTTGAGGGGCGAGCGGGAGAAGCTATCGAGGGTGTGGATGACCATCCCCTCGAAGGCGTTCTCAACCGGAACGACCCCGTAATCGGCGCAGGCGGTCTCGACCTCGCGGAAGACCTCGGGGATGGTGCGCACCGGTCGATACTGCACCGAGCCGCCGAACTGTTTGAGCGCCGCCTGATGGGTGAAGGTGGTGGCGGGGCCGAGGAAGGCGACCTCAAGGGGGCGCTCCAGGGCGATGGAGGCGCTGATGATCTCGCGGAAAACCCGCTCGACGCTCTCCCAGGGGAAAGGGCCACGATCCATCCCCTTGAGCCGCTCCATGATGGCGACTTCGCGGGCGGGGACAAAGAAGGGGCGGTCGCTCTCTTGTTTGAGCTCCCCCACTTTTTGCACCAAACGGCCCCGCTGCGCCAACAACGCCAAAATCTGGTCGTCGATGCTGTCGATGCCCTGGCGTAAATCGCTCAAGGCTTCGGTCATGGGGGTGGTGGGATGGGGATCGGTCAAGGGGGGCGGGTCCGGTGGGGCGAACAACCAAGGAATTCAAATGGGTTTAAGGTGCGGGAGGCTACGCAAGACGCCCCCCGTTTGCAACCTAAGGGGCTTGTTTTTTCTGCATTTTCAGGGGGCCAAACCTGGCCCCCACGGGGGCGATCCCCAGCTCAAGATGGACCCGGTCGTAAGCTCAGTTGCTTTCGACCAGATCCATTCGGCTGCTGTAAGTGTGGTGGCGCGACCGTTCGATGAGGAAGGAACTCAAGGAACGGTAGAGCTGGCCGATGGGGGAGATGCGATTGATAAAACCGGCGACCTCCACGATGGAGGCGTCGCTTTCGGTCAGGTTGTACTGACGCACCAAACCGAATTTCACATGGGGATCGTAATACCACACCGAGGTGGTGTGGCTCTCAACCCCAGGCAGCGCCACGCTTTGGCGAAAGACGACCACCTTGTCGACGGTGGTGCTCCCCTGCCGGGTCGTCACCGTCTCGGGGACCGACAGGGCTGTAAAGGGGTTTTCGGCCAGGTAGCCGTAGTCGTTTGGTCCGGCCAACATCATCGGGACGGTGGCGCCGGTCTTGGCGTTGTGCATGAAGGCCTGAATCACACTCCCGTCGCGGCGGACCTGAGAATGAAACGAAACGTCGCGCATCGCGGCGATGATCGCGGGGGTCTTGGGGAAGGTGGTTTGCAGCTCCACCCGGTCGCCATCGACCGCCACCACCTCCCGCCTCATCTGATAGCTCCCCTCCTCGTTTTCGTAGAGGGCGTAATCGCCGGGCTGAGGGTTGGCATGCAGGAAGATCCGATTGGGGGCCTTGACCTCACCCATCGCTTGACGCACGACGGTGGCGCATCCACCAACGGCGAGCAGCGCCAACCCCATCCCGAGCAACTCAAGCCAGCGGCGATACCAGGGGGGCAGCGGCATAGAGACCTCGATTCAGTTCGATGAACGCCCCCCCACGGGGGTGGCCAACGCTTTTGAAAACGCTGAAAAAGAGCCTCCTGCCTTTTTCAACGACGCTGCGCAAAAACCAAACGTAGGTGCCGTGAGGCGACGTGGTTTTGCTTCGTTCTCAAAATAGGCTGCTTGCGCTCCCGGTTGTGGCGGTCTATCCACGGATCGCACAGAAGCGCCCTTACACCTCGACCCGGTGTTGGAGCGGCCCCGCTCCCCCCCCCAACCGGGGTGCCTGGGCAATGGCAAGGCGCAGGTAGCTCCGAGCCGACGCCACCGCCTCGTGCACCGTTGCCCCCCAGGCCAGGCGGGTGGCGATGGCCGAAGCCAGGGTGCACCCGGTGCCATGCAGGGGGCGCTGGCCGATGCGCAATCCCCGCCACACCTGGACCCCAGCCTCCCGAGACCAAAGCACGTCGATCAATTCAGCCCCAGTTCCATGCCCCCCTTTGAGGAGCACATGGGGCACCCCGTAGCGCGCCCCCAAGGTGGCGGCGGCCTGAATCATCGCCCTTTCACCCTCCCCAACCTCGTGCCCTAAAAGCCTTGCCGCCTCGGGAAGATTGGGCGTCACGAGGGTCGCCAACGGAAAGAGCAGCCGGGTTAGATCCTCCAGGGCGTCGTCGTCGAGCAGCCCCCCCCCGCTGGTGGCCGCCATGACCGGATCGAGCACCAGCACCCCGCCCCGCCCCGCCAAAACCCCCGCCACCGCCGCGATCACGGCGCGGTTGCCGAGCATGCCGATCTTGATCGCATCGGCGCCGATGTCATCGAGACAGGCGGCGATCTGGGCGGCGACCCATTCGGGGGGCAAGGGGTGGACGGCGTGAACCGCCAGGGTGTTCTGCACCGTGACGGCGGTGATCGCCGCCATCCCGTACCCCCCCTGGGCCTCGATGGTTTTGAGGTCGGCCTGAAGCCCCGCCCCACCCGACGGGTCGGACCCGGCAATGGTCAGCACCCGACCACGACGGGGGATGGCGCTCATTGGGTCACCACCACGGGGAAGTCGGGGACGGTGCTCGGCTTGGTGGTGGTCGGGGTTTGCTGACCGCCGGTCAGCTCCTTCACCCGCTCCGAGAGATAGAGATCGAGCATGTTGATCGTGATCCTGCCGGTATGGCGGAAGTCGGCCCGCCCTTCGATCCCCTCGATCAACGCCTTGGTGAAAGCACCGTTGCCCCATTTTGGATCTTCGAGCGAATACTGGTTGCCGGTTGAGGAGGCGAAGACCACCGCGCCGGTCTCGGCGGTTGAAAGCTCGTTCACCACCGCGTTGATGTCGGCCACCCCTCGGCGGCTGCCCATGACATTCCCCGAATGGCAGGTATCGACGAAAAACAGCGCCTTGCCCGCCAGGTTTTCGACCGTCTTTTTGATTTCGAAGAAGGGGACTCCGGTGCGGCGCAGCCGGTCGAGATTGGTGTCGACCGGCAGGTAGTAGTAGTCGCCGCTGGAATCGTTCACCCCGTGACCGGCCAAGAACAGGATGCCCACATCCTTGGCGGTGGTTTGACGCACCAGCCAATCGAGGCCGTCGAGGATGTTGTCGCCGGTGGCATCTTTGTCGGCGAGAACCCGCTCCTCCACCTCGCGGTAGAGCCTGCCCTCTTGCCGATGCAGGGCGGCTGCGAAATCGCGGGCATCCTTGGCGGCCAGACCCAACTTCAAATGGGGGTCGTCGTAGTCGGAAACCCCGATGGCCAACACATAGAGTTTGGGTTTGGCGACGAACGCTTCGTCCTGAATCTGCGCCTGCCCCCCCCAGCTCAGCTTCACCACCGCCGGATCGCTTGAGGCATAACGATTTTCGGCAATCAATGCCACGGTGCAGTCTTTATTGGGCACCGGCACCTCGATGGTCGACTCCCCATCCTCCCCTTTGCCTTTGATCGTCACCCCCCGTCCCCCGGTTGGAATGGCGGGGCGACCGTCGACGTAGGCCTTCACCCCGGTAACCGGCTCCCCCGAAGGGGTCGAAAGGCGGTAACGGATGACGACGCTGGCGGTGCTGAAGGTGGTACCTGCAGCGGGGGCGGTGATGCGAATATCGGGGGGGAGCAGCTTGCTCACCTCAATCTGAACACTCTTGCCCCCCCGTGTTTCGTTGGCCAGTTGCAGCGCCCGCTCGGCGCTCCCGGCATCGAGCACCCGGGCGATCACGTCGGGTCGGTAGAACTGCCCCCGGAATTTACTGGCGGGGTAGAAGATCGCCTCGCTGGTTTTGCCCCGATTCAGATGCCAGCCGATCAGGTTTTCGGCCCCAACGCTGGCGTCGAAGTAGCCGCTGGGGGTCCAGATGATCCAGCGAGTGGCGTCATTATGAACAAACAGGGCCAACTCCTCCTGCCCGTCGCTCATACGAAACCAGCGCACCGTGCCATCGCCCAGCGCCGCCACCCCCCAGCGCCCGTCGGCACTGACGTTCACTCCCCAGGGGGTGCTGGCCAGGTTCCGCCGCCACAACTCCTTACCCTGGGCATCGAAGTGGTAGAGGGTGAAATAGGCCCCCAACAAGAAGGAGCGATTGCCTGGCGCAATGGCCAAAGAGCGGGCGGTTTCGTACCGCTTGAGGGTGAGTTTGTTGCCATTGACGCTGGGGGTGTAGCTGTTGTCCCAACCCTGAACATCGAGCCCGGTGCGACGGGGGGCGATCATCTGTTGCCCCTCGATCTCCCCCACGATCAACGCCCGGGCATTCATGTCGAAGCCGATCTTGTTTTTGCTCCCCCAGGTGCGGTCGAAGGAGACCTGCGAACCGTCCAGGGAGATCAAAAACTGCCCGTCTTTCTTGTTGTAGCGCATGTCGGCGATATCCGATTCGCGCCGCCAGCGATCCCTGCCCGGAGGATCGATCACCGCCACGGTGGGATCGACCGAGCTCAAGGCCAGCCCCCCGTCGGCCAGCATCCGCATATCCATCACGGTGGTCTTGGCCCCTTTGAATTCGGTGGGGGTCTGGGTTGTGCCCCGCTCCCAGGCAAAGAGACAGTAGCTGTTGCTGGCATTGCCGAAGTGCCCCCCGGCGGCGTAGAGCACCTTGCCGTCGGGCGACCAGGCGACCGACGAAAGGGTGCCGTCGCCCAACGTACTGGTATCGGGGCTGGACTTCGCCGGGGTGTGATCGCCGAGTTTAAAAAGATCAACCTTGATGGTGTCGTTGTAGCCGACCGCGAAGAGATCCTGGCTGGGGTTGAAGGCGATCTGCATCGGCTTTTCGCCCCCCCCGGCCCGGAATGAGGCGATCCGATGGAATGTGCGGTCGTAGACACGGATCTTGCCGTCCCAAGCGGAGGTGAACAGTCGCCCGTCGGGGGAAAAACCGCAGAAATAGCTGTCGTCGCCGTAATCGCTGTCGTGGGCGATCTCGTTCCAGCTCCCGACCGCAAACGCCCGCATCCCCCCCGAATTGCCATAAATCGCCACCACGTGGTTTCCGTCGGGGGAAAACGCCAGGTTGTTGGGGGCGTTGGGCCCCTCGCCGAAGCGGGTCAGCATCCGCCCGCTTTCGCGGTCGAAGGCGTAGAGGATGATCTTCGAATCCCAGGCCCAACCGGTATAGCCCCCCACCACGATGGTGCCGCCGTCGGGGGAGATCGCCACGCAATAGATCTTCCCCTCCGCCCCCTCCCCCAGGGGGATGCGCATGGTTTTGAGCAAGGCACCGTCGGCGGCGTCCCACACCCGTATGGTTTTGTCCTCTGAAATACTCGCCACCCAACGCCCCTGGGCGTCGACCGCCAGACGGCGAACCATGGCGGTGTGCATCCCGGTCTCGATGCGCAGCACCGGATCGGTCGACGGCTCACCCGCATGGACGGATGGGGCAAAACAGGGGAGCAGGAGCAAAGCCAACGCGAGGAAACGGATCATGGAGGACTCGGCAGTTGTAGGTTGTTGGGACGACGAGGCAATGATGCTAATGGGGGATGCGGGGGGGGCAAGCGTGGCGTGGGGGATCGACCCGTCATCGCCCGAAGGTCGGGCTGTGGGCATCTCAAAAACCGAGGGAAGCGCCGACGGATTCGGAGGGTGGGCCGCGTCCAATTAAGGGGGGTCGAAAACCACCAGGAAGGCGGTTTTCGAAAGGTTTTCTCGCACGGCCACGACGAAAGAATTTCACCGGTTTGAAGGGTAGCAATCCAAGATTCATCGAGGCGGGGCGACGCTCCTACCCTACCAACCCACCCCGATGACCTACCCTTCCCCCCGCTCCAACCACATCGCATCCCCATACGAATAAAACCGGTACTCCTGGGCAATGGCGTGGCGGTAGGCGGCCAGGATCACCTCTGTTCCGGCAAAGGCGGCGACCAGGAGCATCAGGGTCGATCCGGGCAGATGAAAATTGGTGAGCATGGCGTCGACCACTCCGAAGCGATGGCCGGGGGTGATGAAGATGTCGGTCTGCCCGGCGCCGGGGATCACCCCCCCATTTCCATCGGCCCGGCTTTCGAGGGTGCGGACCACGGTGGTTCCCACCGCCACCACCCGCCCCCCTCGGGATCGAGTCTCTTCAATGGCGCGAGCGGTCGCCTCGGGAATCTCGAACCGCTCGCTGTGCATCTTGTGCTCTTTGAGGTTCTCGACCCGGATCGGGGCGAAGGTCCCCAGCCCAACATGCAGGGTGACGGTGGCGGTGTGCACCCCTTGCCCCTTCAACTGGGCCAACAACGCCTCGGTCAGATGCAGCCCGGCGGTCGGGGCGGCCACCGCACCGGGCGCCCTGGCGAACACGGTCTGGTAGCGCTCCCGATCCCCTTCACCCTCTTCACCGCCCCGAATGTAGGGGGGCAGCGGCACTCGGCCGATGCGATCGAGCGCCTCATAGGTCACCGGGGCGTCGCCCCGAAAACGGTACCGCCCCCCCCCGAGAACCTCGGCCACATGCCACCCCCCCAGCGGCGTCTCGATCCGCCCCCCCTCTTTGAGCGGTTTGGAGGATCGCGCCTGGGCCAGCGCCTCCCCGGCCGGGGTCAGCTCGGTCACCAGCATCTCGACCCGCCCCCCCGAGGGCTTCCAACCGAACACCCGGGCCGGAATCACCTTGGTGTCGTTGAGCACCAACAAATCGCCAGGGCGCAGCAACATTGACAAATCTTCACGGACCGACCCGTCGCGCAGGGGGGCACCGGGGGTTAGGATCAACAAACGGGCGGCATCCCGCTCCGGTAACGGATGCTGGGCAATCCGCTCGGGTGGCAATTCAAAGGTAAAATCGGCTAGCAGCAGGTCGCTCAAAACATGACCCTTCATGGCACTCAAAACGGGGCACATCCCCAGAAGTCTCCCCCCCCCGAGTCGGGAACGGCGGGGGAGTCTAGCGGCCCCAGCCACCGGGCTCCACAGGACGGAGCGAACCCCTTGGCCCCGATGCAACGGCTGGCCCAGGTCGGCATCGCCTTGTCGGCACAGCGCGACCTCGACACCCTGCTGGCCCTGATCGTCGAGGAGGCCTGCAACTTCACCGGCGCCGACGGGGGCACCCTCTACCTGCTCGGCAACGATCAACTCCACTTTTCGATCAGCATCAATCGCTCTCTGGGCATCAAAACCGGGGGACCGTACGGAAACGATCCCAACTTCCCCCCCCTGCCGCTCAATCCCACCTTCGCCGCCGCCTTCGCCGCCATCCATCACACCACGGTTCATATTCCCGACCTGGACGCCCCATCCGAATTCGACTTCAGCGGCCCCCGCCGCTTCGAGGCCCAGACCGGCTACCACGCCGTCTCGATGCTGGCCACCCCCATGCTCGACCACAAAGGGGAGCCGCTGGGGGTATTGCAACTGCTCAACGCCGTCGATCCCGCCACCGGCAAGCCCGGCCCGTTCCCCCTCGAAGCCAGGATGTTGGGGGAGGCGATGGCCAGTTTGGCGGGGGTCTCGATCCGCAACGTGCGGCTGATCCGGGCCAGCGAGGCGCTGTTCGAGGCGCTGCTTGAGGTGATGGCCACCGCCCTCGACGCCCGCAGCCGCTCGACCCACGGCCACGTGCGCCGGGTGGCCGATCTGACCCTGGCCCTGGCCGAGGCGATCGACGCCAGCACCGCCCCCCCCTTCGACACGGTCCATTTCGACAAAGAGCGGCTGCGCGAACTCAAGATTGCCGGACTGCTGCACGACATCGGCAAAATCGTCTCCCCCCCCCACATTATGGATAAAGCGACCAAGCTGGAGACGATCTTCGACCGCGCCGAGCTGATCCGTACCCGCTACCTGGCCATCGAGGCGCAAACCGAGGCGCGTCATTTGTGTGCCCGCCTCAACGGCCAAGCAGCGGGGGAGGAGGCGCTGGCCGCCGAGATCGCCGCCCTGCATGAGGAGCTCGATTTTGTGCTGGCCTGCAATCATCCGGGGGAGTGGCTCGACGACGCAGCATTCGACCGCTTGAAGGCGATTGCCGCCACCACCTATGTGGTCGCCGGGATCGAACGCCCCCGCCTAACCCCCGACGAACTCGAAAACCTGAGCATCCGCAAGGGGAGCCTGACCGAGGCCGAGCGCAAGCTGATGCAGAGCCACATCGAGGTCACCCAGCGGATGCTGGCCAAGATCCCCTTCCCCCGACACCTGGCCGGCGCCCCCATCTTTGCCGGCAACCACCACGAGGCGCTCGACGGCAGCGGCTACCCCCAGGGGCTCACCGGCTCGCAGCTCCCGCTGCAATCGCGGATGCTGGCGGTGATCGATCTGCTCGACGCCCTGACCGACCCCGACCGCCCCTACCGTAAGCAGATGCCGCTTGAGGAGGCCTTTGGAATCCTGCAATTGGAGGTCGACAAAGGGCGGCTCGACGGCGACGTGGTCCGTTTGCTGCGCGAGGAAAAGATCTTCGAGCGGTACCGGGAACAGTGGCGGGGGGGGGAGACTTCTTCGGCATTGTAGGCTGAGCAGACACACGACCAACGACTTCGGGCCACAAGGGGGATTCCCCCCACATCGTGGATGGATCCCGAATCCCCAGCCCTATCCCGTCACAACCGTTTCCTCCCCCCCCTAAAAAACACCCAACAAAACCACCCCTACCCGGCCTGAAAAAACCAACCTTTGTGCCCCCTCACCCCTCCCCCTCCCCCTCCATCAACCAAAACAGAAGGGGAAAAAACGTGGTATGGGAAGGTTGTGTCAATGAATCCCACCCCCCCCATTCAATGTTGATTAGGATCGGAGATTGCCCCCTACCCGATGTTCTTCAATCCACATAAGGCCCCCTTCGCACAATCGGCGCCCCAATCTTCGCCCCCGCCAGCAGCAAAAACCGGCACCCCTCGGGGCTGGCCCCCACCACGTCGGTACCCGGTCCGAATTCGGCCAGATCGCCGCTGAGCACCGGGTGCCCCTCCAGTCCAAACCGCGCTCCCCCCTCCAGCATATAGATCAGCACCGTATCCTGTGGGGCGACCCGGTGGTGGAAGAAGCCGCCGGTGTCGAGGGCGACGTCGAAGTAGTCGAAGGGGGTAGCGGGTTGGGCGGGGCCGGGGGTGCTGTCATAGCTGCCGCAGATCACCTTGATTCGGGCAGTATCCTCCAGAACCTCGGGCACCTCAGCGGCGCGGTGGTCCTGGTAGCGGGGTTCGCAGGCTTTGAGTTCGGGGGGGAGGTTGATCCAGAGCTGGATGCCGTGGGTGGTCGCGTCGCCCACCGGCATTTCGGAGTGGACGATCCCCTTGCCCGCCACCATCAGTTGTAGGTCGCCGGGGTGCAGGGTGCCGACGTTTCCGGCACTGTCCTCGTGAGCCATGGCCCCCGCCAGCACATAGCTGACCGCCTGAAAACCGCGGTGGGGGTGGGGGGGGAAGCCGGTGCCGGAGGGGATGAAGGCCTCGTCCAACAGCAGGAAGGGGTCGAGGTAGATCGCCTCCTGTGTGCCGATGGCGCGGCGCACCGTGACGCCTGCCCCCTCGGCCATCTCTTGGGCGCGGATGACCCGCTGGACTTCGCGTTCGCTCATGACTTCGGTGCCTCCTTGAGTTACGGGGGTGCGTCGGTCCCGAGCTTATTGAAGGACGGCGCGATTCAGTGGAACAACGGCAAATAATCCATCGCGCCGGGGCGGCGCTCCTACAAATTTCTGAATGGGACGGCTTTTGGGGAACATGCCCCCTTTCACCTGATAGGGGTCGGGAAGGGTTACCCCTCCCCGCCCTCCAAACCGTACGTGCGGCTCTCCCGCACACGGCTCTCCAGTCGGTGATTTCCTATGAAAACGCTGATTCAGGCCTTCTGCCTTGAATCAGCGTTTTCATAGGCGCCTCCTCCATTCGCGGACAGAACGCCGCTCCCACGGGCGCCGCGCCACCCTTTCGGATTGAAAAACAACAGCGGCCACGACGGAACGTGGTCCCCCAATAATTCCTCCACCCCACCCCACTCAAGGCACCCGACTCACACGCGCATAGCTGTAGCCCTCAAACCCCGACGCCTCGTGGGGGCGACCCTGGTGGGCATCGACCGCCTGCTGGTAGTCGGAGTAGCCGACCGATCCACCGTACTTCAGGGTTTGCAGCATCAAGGTGCTGTAGGTGGTTAGACGAAAAGCCGCCAGGGAGGTGGACAAGGCGGGCAACCGCAGCGAGGTGGCGCTGGACGGGGCGGTCAGGGTGTAGCTGTAGCGGTTCAGGTCGGGTGCGGCGGGTGATCTTGCCCCCACCCCGTAGACACCTTGCTAAGTTAGGGGTGGTATTGAGCCACCAGCAAGGTGACCATGACGACGAAAGCGATCAAGCAAAAGCGCACGCGCCATAGCGTGCAGTACAAGCTGCAGGTGGTAGAGCAGGCCCTTTCGGGGAACAAGCCCATTGCGCAGTTGGCCCGGGAACTGGGGCTTCATGCTCCTAACGCTCCAAGCCGACCGCGTCACTTTGCTGGAAAATCCGATGGTAGACCCCGTTCGTTTGCGATTTTCATCGCACAGAGTGGTCACGCACCCAAAAACAGGGACTCCTAGCGAGATTTTTACGCCATTTTTGTGGCGGGGGGAATTGTGCGGACGGGATGGCACGGATTCACTAACTCAACCCCCCGTTAGGGAATTCGGATGGGGCGACAATTGGACACCTCTAAAAACCCCCATTTCCAGAGAAAATATGCCTGTAAACAATTGATTTTACAGAGTAAATTTTTCGGAACCCGAAGTTTTTAGAGGTGCCCAACTAGGCTGAAAAGTGCCTGTACCGTCACTTCGCAAAATCCGATGGTAGACCCCTATGCCTGCTGGTGCCTCGTTCAATCTGGTTCTTGACCCTTTTCACTGGTTCTATCCACGACCAGTCCAAATATAATCCCGAGCATAATTAAATATCCAAACCAACCAACGCCAATGGTGATTGAGTTAATGAAAATGCAATTACAAAACATCTTTAAAACATGAGGAGCGATAGCAAATATACAGAAAAGCACTGCGCCCCAGGCCATCCCCTTTGTTACTACCATGTCACCGGCACTTTTCATGATCACCTACAGGATGGATTTTTATCCATATTGGAGGAATGAAATTTGTCCCAAACCCAGTCGGCAATTGCTTCCTGCACCGTTCTACCATCAGATAACGGAATTCCGTTAATTGCCATTCCAGCTTCCCATCCAGCAACAAATGCCGCAGTTAGCCCGATACCAACTACCATTCCGGCCCCACCCGATCCAACCGCCACCGTGCTCATGATGGCTGCAGTAGATGCTGCGCCAAACGAATCGATAGCATGGCCCACTGGGGATACAACAAAACCTGTGCTCTCAATCAAATAATTGACCAATGGAGCTGTGATACTTAACCCAATTTTTATTCCAATAATCTCGACCAAACCAAGTGGATCAATAAAATTCGCCGGATCCCCCAACACATACCCATACAAATTCCCATCCCCACCCGCAAACAAAATCGGATCCTTCGCCGTCCACCGTCCCGTTTGCGGATCGTAATCCCTAGCGCCAAAGCGAATTAGTCCGGTGTCTCCGTCTGCTATGCCCCCGGCAAACCCAAACGGCTGAAAGCCGGGATTGGAATCAAACAGCACATTCCCCCATTCGTCGTAATCAATCCGCTGCACCACCGTTCCATCGGCGGCGTTCACCACCAGCCTGGGGCTGCCCAGGTGGTCGGAAACAATCCGGTAGGTGACCCCGCCGCGCACCAGGTAATCGGGCACGTTGGCCTTTGAGCCGTAAACGAACAGGGAAACCACATTCCCCGCCCCATCCAATTCCGCCACCGGGTTGAGTTGATCCTGGTAGAGGAAGCCTTGGGTGAGCACCCCATCCACCTTCTTGCCCACCCGGCGATTGCGGCCGTCGATGATGTATTCGATGACGCGCCCAGTGGGC
>MNWR01000035.1 GCA_001872725.1 Proteobacteria bacterium CG1_02_64_396
GGGGGCTGGGCGCTCGGCCATAAAGGGGGGGGGCGGGGTGGTCCGAGCCGGAGCCGGGGCTTCAATGGGCAGCGGCGGCGTCGCCAATTCGGCGGGCACACTCAGCCCCTCAATGGGCAGCTCCCGCACCCCAATGGTGTGCAGGTAGGTCAACAGGGCGTGGCGGTCGTCGGGATTCATGTTGAAATGGTGCGTTGCCTGTGCGGCGGGGGCAACCTGGGGTTAAGCTGGTCATGTCGGCAAGGAGGCCGGACAGATACGACCGGTCGTAGCCGTTTGATACCGTTGACTTCACCGCGAGAACCCATGGAGTCCAGCATGGCAGCCACCCCCGAATCCCCCAATCGCGTCACCCTGGGCCTGATGGATGGCCGCAGCCTGAGCGGCATCCTGCCGAAGTTTTCCCCCTTGATGGCGCAACTGCTCTTCGATCCCGACACCCCTTCAGGTGAAAAGCCGCGACGCATGTTGCTGGCCCGCGACGAGATCGCCTTCGTCGGTTTCCACCGCCAGCCCAATCAAACCCAACACCCCCAAATGCGCGGCATGGTCCCCCTCAAGGTCAAGACGGTGGGGCAGATCCTCTTCGAGGTGGTCTCGTTGATCGGGGCCGACAACCAGGTCGGCTTCTACGGCTACCCCATCGACCCTACCCACCTGTTTTACCGCATCTTTTTCTACGGGCCGGGGGTGCGTCAGCGCGAACGGATGGAGCCCTTGGGGGAATTGCTGATGGGGGAGGGGGTGATCGACAGGGTCGATCTCGACCGCGCCATCGCGGTGCAGCAGGCCGAGCGCAGCAAGCCGCTGGGGCAGATTTTGGTGGAGCAAAACAAGGTCGCCGCCGACAAGGTCGAGGAGGCGGTTTCGATCCAGGTGCGCAAGCGGATGCGGCTCGGTGAGGTGCTGGTCGAGGCGGGGCTGGTCAAACCCGAAGACATCGAAGAGGCGCTGAAGGAGCAGCAGAAAAAACGGGGTAAGAAGCTGGGCGACATCCTCATTGAGATGGGGGTAGTCGACGAAGTGCACATTGCCACCGCCCTGGCCTTGAAATTCCACCTGCCCTTTGTCGATCTGGACGAATACCCCATCGATCCCAAGGTGTTGGACCGAGTCGCCCACCGCATCGTCCACAAGTTCGGCATTTTGCCGGTGAGGGAGGACGAACGGACCCTGACGATTGCCATCAGCGACCCGCTGGCGACCGGTTACTACGACGTGCTGCGTTTTCAGGTGAAAAAGGCGATCAAAGAGGTGGTCGCCACCAAAACCCAGATCGAGGCCAAGCTGGTCGAGCTGCTGGGGGCTGGCGCCGAAGACGATGCCGACATCGACGCCCTCGCCGAGGATCTGGTGCTGGAGCACGGCATTTCGGCCCAGGATGAGCCGCTCAACGAGTTTCTGCTCAAGCGGGGCGCCGACGAGGCCCCCATCGTCAAGCTGGTCAACCAGTTGATTTGGGAGGGGCTCAGCAGCAGGGCCTCCGACATCCACCTGCTGCCCCAAGAAAAGGGGTTGGTGGTCGCCTACCGGGTCAACGGCGATTTGATCCACGACCGCCTTCTCGACAAGCGCATTCAGGCGCAGGTGGTCTCCCGCATCAAAATCATTGCCGGAATGGACATCTCCGAGCGGCGGTTGCCCCAGGATGGGCGGTTGCTGCTGCGCCGTCCCAAGGGGGCGCCGGTGGAGTTCCGGGTCTCGGCGATTCCCAACGTCTTCGGCGAATCGATTGTGATGCGGGTGCTCAACAAAGAGATGGCGGTCGACCTGCACAGCCTGGGGCTGCGCCCCGAGGACGAGGCGCGCATGGTCGATCTTTCGCAGCGCCCCTTCGGGTTGATTCTGGCCACCGGCCCCACCGGTTCGGGCAAATCGACCACCCTGTTTGCGGTGTTGCAGGGGGTGGTCGACCGCCCGGTGCATGTGATTTCGATTGAGGATCCGGTCGAGTCGCAGATCGAGGGGGTCAATCAGGTACAGGTCAACGCCAAGATCGGCATGACCTTCGCGCGCATCCTGCGCAACATCCTGCGCCACGACCCCGACGTGATTATGGTGGGCGAGATGCGCGATCAAGAGACCGCCTCCATCGGGGTCGAGGCGGCGTTGACCGGCCACCTGATGCTCTCGACCCTGCACACCAACACCGCCGCCGACACCATCGTGCGGCTGATCGATCTGGGTCTGCCCACCTACCTGATCGCCCCCGCTCTGCTCGGCATCATCAGCCAATCGCTGGTGAAAAAACTCTGCCCCGATTGCCGCACCCAAATCGATCCCGACGACGATATTTTCGACATTTTGCAAGGGCTTGGCCTGCCCTGCCCACCCCCCCTGTGGCAGGCCGGCAAGGGGTGCCCGACCTGCCACGACAGCGGCTATGCCGGACGGGCGATGATCTACGAATTCCTAGAGATCACCCCCCCGGTGCGCCAAGCGATCAAAGAGGGGAAGATGGGCAAAGAGCTCGAAGAGGTGGCGGTCGCCGGGGGGATGCTGCTCAAGCGGCAACACGCCCTGGAGCTGGCCAGGGATGGGGTGATTGCCCGAGACGATTTGCTCAGGATTTTGCTGTAGAGGGGGGTAGGAACGGTCCCCGACCGCGATGTGAAGGGGCGCCCCCTTCAAGGCCCCCCCCCCGAATCGCCCCGTAAACCCACCGTTCCATTCAGGGATGAAAAGGCCGCAGCGTGATGCCCCCCCTGCATCGGCGTCGGGGACGCCTCCTACAAAAGAGGTGCACCACCGTAGGAGCGCCGCCCTCGGCGCGATGTGAAGGGGCAAGACGTTGCATAGACCGCGAATCTCGCCCGAAGGGACCGATCAGCACATCAAAGGGGTGGTCGCAGCGTGATGCCCCCCCTGGGTTCGGCGTCGGGGACGCCTCCTACAAAAAGCAGGATTTGGGTTTTTCGTAGGAGCGCCGCCCTCGGCGCGATGTGAAGAGGCAAAGCGTCGCATAGACCGCGAATCTCACCCGAAGGGACCGATCAGCACATCGCAGGGGGCCTTGGCGTGATGCCCCCCCTGGGTTCGGCGTCGGGGACGCCTCCTACGAAGAGCAGGGTTTGGGGTTTTCGTAGGAGCGGTCCCCGACCGCGAATGAAGGGGCAAGACGTTGCATAGACCGCGAATCTCGCCCGAAGGGATCGATCAGCACATCGCAGGGGGGTGCAGCGTGATGCCCCCCCTGGGTTCGGCGTCGGGGACGCCTCCGACGAAGAGCAAGGTTTAGGGTTTTCGTAGGAGCGGTCCCCGACCGCGAATGAAGGGGCAACAAGGTCCCGTCAAGGCCGTCGCCCCCACCGCGTCGCCTCATCCCTCAAGGAGCCTTCATGAACGGTCAACCTGCTCCCCCCAACGACTTGGTCACCCTGGGGATGACCGATGGCCAAGAGATCAGCGGCACCTTGACCCGCTTCACCCCCATGAGCCCCCAACTGCTCTTCACCCGCTCCCCCGACGGCGACGAGCAGGTGATCCCCCGCGAGAAGGTCGCCTTTGTTGCCTTCCATCGCGCCCCCGGCCAAGCGACCACGCCCGACCGCCCCGGCATGGCACCCTTGAAGGTTCACACCCACAACGGGGGGGAGTTTTTGATCCTTACCCAGTTGGGGACCCACGGATCGCTCTGGTTTCACGGCTACCCGGTCGATCCCGACAGCCCTTTCCACCGCATCTTCTTCTTCCGCTACGGGGTGCGCAGCAAGGAGCGGCTGGAGCCGTTGGGGGCGATTTTGGTGGGGGAGGGGGTGGTGGCGGCCGAGCAGGTCGATCAAGCGGCGGCGATCCAAAAGGTCGACCGCGACACCCCCCTGGGGGCGATCTTGATCGAGCAGCGCAAGATCGAGGCGCGGCAGATCGAGCAAGCGGTGGCGCTTCAGGCCCGCAAGCGGATGAAACTGGGGGAGGTATTGATCGCCGAGGGGTTGGTGGAACGCAGCGACATCGAGGCGGCGTTGGCCGAGCAGCAGCGGCGCAGGGGACGCAAGCTGGGCGACATCCTCATCGAGATGGGGACGGTCAACGAAGGGCACATCTTGGCGGCGCTGGGGGTGAAGTTCGATCTGCCCCTGGTCGATCTTGAGGAATACCCGGTTCAGCCCGAGGCCCTCGCGCAGGTACCCCCCCACATCCAGCGCCGCTACGGCATCGTCCCCATCGCCCGCGACATGCGCAGCCTGACCATTGCCATCAGCGACCCTCTGGCGACTGAACCCTATGACATCGTGCGGGCCTTGGTCGATCAAGAGGTGCGCGAGGTGCTCGCCCCCAAGGGGCAGATTCAGGCGTTGATCGAGCGGGGCGGCCTCGCCGCGCCGGTGGTCGGCGAGGCGGGGGGGGCGACGCGGTTGGAGGCAACCTTGCGTCAGGCTTTGGCGCAAGGGGCGAAGGCGATTCACCTGTTGCCCCAGGCGGACGGTTTGGCGGTGACCTGCCACATCGAAGGGGGGTGGCAGCAGCTCGACACCATTGCATTGGCTGGGATGGGGGTGGCGGTTAAGGCGATCCTGCGGCTTGCCGCCATGGATCGGCTCGATCCGAGTCGTCCCCACCAAGGGTTGCTGCCGCTGCCGGATTCAAACCCGAGCGGGGAGGGGGAGCCCAGGCTGCTGCATGTGTCGACCCTGCCCACCCCCTTCGGCCCCAGCCTGATGCTGGAGCCGCTGCCCCCCAGCATCCCCCTTGAGCTTGCTCAACTGGGGTTGTCGCCCGAAGCACAAAGCCTGGTGAGCGACTGGCTGACCCAGCCCCACGGGTTGATCGTGGTGGCCGGCCCCGACGGCACGGGGTGCGACGCCACCGTGGATGCGCTGCTGGCGCGGGTGGCCGAGCGGTCCGGCCACGCCCTGGGATTGACCGAAACCCTGCGCCTCCCCCCACGGGGGGTGACCCTTTGGCCGGTCGCCCCTGGCACGACGGGGGCCGAGGCTGTGCAAACCGCCCTGCGCCACCGCCCCGACCTGCTCGCCTGCGCCTTGCCCATCGATGAAGAAGGCGCCGCGGCGGCGCTTCAGGCTGCGGAGCGGTTGCCGTTGCTGCTGCGGTTGCAGGCACATGACGCAGTGGGGGCGGTGGCGCAGCTACGTGCCCTGGGGCTGCCATCCCCCCAGTTGGCCGCGACCCTGCGGGGGATCCTCGCCCAGCGGCAGACCGAGCGTTTGTGCCCCGACTGCCGCCAGGGGGTGGCGCCCCATGACGAAATCCGGGGGCTGCTGCGGGCAGGTGGACGCCCCGACGATGGACCGCTCTTTCGGCGCGGGACGGGCTGCCCAAGCTGCGACGGTCAGGAGGTGAGCGGGCAGGTGTCGATCTGCGAACTGTTGGAGGCGACCCCGGCGGTGGGCCGGGCGCTGGCGGCCCAGGCGAGCGGCGACGATCTGCAAGCGGTGGCGGTGGCGGGGGGCATGAGGCCGTTGGCCGAGCAGATGCTGGCCTTGGCCAGGCAAGGCGAGGTGGCCGCCGAAACCCTGTTGCCCCTCGGCCCGGAATCCCCATGACCCCAACCAACGCCCCCATGTCGCTGGGCCTGCGCTTGTTTTTAAGCCTGTTCACCATGGCGATGGGGGCGATTCCGATTTTGTCGGCCTTCGACCTGGGGCCGGTGGGCGCCGCGCAGATCAACGGTCCAGCCTGGATGGGGCTGGCGGCGGGGAGTGTCTTCGTTGCGGCAGGGTTGGCGGTGCTGGCCCACGGAACCCGCTGGGCCAACCTTTTTGTCTTCCCGATTTTGCTGGGGCTGGCCGCCATGGCGACCTGGATCGGCTTCGGTCCGGGGGCGCGGGCCTGCGACGGGGGGCTATCGGTGCTGGGGTTCGTGCTCGAAAGCGGCAGCAGCGGCTGGATCTGCCGTGTTCCCTTCGGCTATGGCGCCATCGTCATCGACGCGGTGCTCCTCTTTTTTATGCTGACGGGGTTGCAAAAGCTGACCGGCGATCCCGAGCGCTGGAGCTGGCTGGGCAAGGCGGGGGAGGGGGCGATTTGGATCGCCGTGGCGCCGCTGATCCTGGTGGTGCTGGTTCCCCTGATCGTCCTCGGTTTGTGGGAGGCGTTGACCCTCCGCATGAAAACCGGCCAATGGCCCCGCAACGAGGGATTCATTCGCAAGCAAAGAGCCCAAGGTTTGTTGCAGCGGCTCAAACGCTGAGGCCCGGCACACAGCCTAGGAGCCTGTCGGGCTTGAGCGTCCGTAGCGAGCCGAGTGGGGAATCGAGGCCAAATTTTCACGGTTTTGAGGATCATAGTGGTGGCTATGTGACGAAAAACCGGGGGAATTTGGACCGATTACCCGCCGGCGCAGTAGGACGATCTCAAGTCCGACAGACTCCTAGCCCCCCCTTGACCACCTACGTAGAGCCGAAGGTTGAATCCGCATGACCGCTCCCACCGACCCCCGTGTGCAAACCCTGGGCGAAGAGATCGCCAACAGCGTCAGTCACGGCCTGGGGCTGCTGGCCGCCATCGCCGTAACCCCGGTTCTGATCGTGAAAGCCGTCCAGTTGGGGAATACCGGACTGGTCGTTGGATCGAGTCTGTTCGGTGCCTGTTTGATCCTGCTCTACCTCGCCTCGACCCTCTACCACGCCCTGCCCAGGGGCAAGGCCAAAGAGGTGTTTCAGATCCTCGAACACGCCGCCATTTTTCTGCTGATTGCCGGTTCTTATTCCCCCTTCACCTTGGGGATCTTGCCTGCCGTCTGGGGGTGGAGTTTGTTTGGAACGATCTGGGGGTTGGCGCTGGGGGGGGTGGTTCTCAAGGCGGTGACCCGAGAGGCCAGTCCAGTGTTGTCGTCCATCCTGTATCTAACCATGGGGTGGTTGATCGCTCTGGCACTGGGGCCACTGTCCCAGACGATGACGGGGGCGGGGATCGCCTGGCTGGTGGCGGGGGGGCTGGCCTACACCCTGGGGGTCCCCTTCTTCGCCCTGGACGCACGCTTGCGCTACAGCCATTTCATCTGGCACCTGTTTGTGCTGACGGGCAGCGGCTGCCATGTGGCGGCGGTGCTGGGGTATGGGGGGTGAGGGGCAGGGCCGTTTCAATCCACGCCCGGAATTTATTTCCGGGCGAATGGCTAGTGCAAAAGCCCGTCAGGATAAGCCCTACGCTTCAATGAGGCCGGAGCTAATTCGCTCCGGAAATACTTCCGGGGGTGTCCCCCTTCCGGGGGGTGTCCCCCCGCTTCAATGAGGCCGGAGCTAATTCGCTCCGGAAATAGTGATATCGATCGGCACAGTGCCGATCAATTTTGCAGCTTCAATGAGGCCGGAGCTAATTCGCTCCGGAAATAAAACCATCCAGGTCAACACCCCGTCTGGAATGTTCCGCTTCAATGAGGCCGGAGCTAATTCGCTCCGGAAATATCCGACGACCCCCCCATTGTCGCCGACCGCGACAGCGCTTCAATGAGGCCGGAGCTAATTCGCTCCGGAAATACCACCTGGTCCGCGTCCAGGGTCGCGGCGATCTCGCGGCTTCAATGAGGCCGGAGCTAATTCGCTCCGGAAATACTAACATGGCCGAGAGTTATTACCGGCCGAAGCCGCTGCTTCAATGAGGCCGGAGCTAATTCGCTCCGGAAATAACAGCGCGGGGGTCACGGGGGCGGTCATGAGATCCGCTTCAATGAGGCCGGAGCTAATTCGCTCCGGAAATACTCGCGACAACTCGGTCAGATCGTCGACCGACTGCCGGCTTCAATGAGGCCGGAGCTAATTCGCTCCGGAAATATGCGACGCTATTATTAATGGGGCGCCACTGAAATGAGCTTCAATGAGGCCGGAGCTAATTCGCTCCGGAAATAGGGGGGCGACGTGTCTGGGGATCGGACCTCTCTCGGAGCTTCAATGAGGCCGGAGCTAATTCGCTCCGGAAATAAGGGGTTCCGACTCTCCCTGCTGCCGATTGACCCAAGCTTCAATGAGGCCGGAGCTAATTCGCTCCGGAAATAGAATTACGGGCGTAATAAGGCGAATGGGGGGGATCGCTTCAATGAGGCCGGAGCTAATTCGCTCCGGAAATATTTTGAACTCTGTCGTTGCCGCGAATTTGGCGGGCAGCTTCAATGAGGCCGGAGCTAATTCGCTCCGGAAATACCGGAATATCGCCCGACCCACGGGCGAGAACGCCAAGCTTCAATGAGGCCGGAGCTAATTCGCTCCGGAAATACCTGCTGCCGAGTGAGATCAAAAAAAGCCCCAAGCCTGCTTCAATGAGGCCGGAGCTAATTCGCTCCGGAAATACTTGCCGAATTTTGCTTTTGTGATTCGTCCGCTAACGCTTCAATGAGGCCGGAGCTAATTCGCTCCGGAAATAATATTGCTCGCCCGCAATCGATAGATCCAGCAAGGGGCTTCAATGAGGCCGGAGCTAATTCGCTCCGGAAATAGAAAATCTGGCCACCCAGGCGACCGAATTCGACCGGCTTCAATGAGGCCGGAGCTAATTCGCTCCGGAAATATTCGGCGTCATAATAGCCGCCGGGGCCACTATAGAGCTTCAATGAGGCCGGAGCTAATTCGCTCCGGAAATACTTTTCGATTTTTTTGACCACAGACTTGAGTTTATTGCTTCAATGAGGCCGGAGCTAATTCGCTCCGGAAATACCAGCATGTCTTCCCCGTCATTGTCCTCCCAGTAAGCTTCAATGAGGCCGGAGCTAATTCGCTCCGGAAATAGACCCGTCGATTTTGATGGTCGGAGCTGTGTTTCCAAGCTTCAATGAGGCCGGAGCTAATTCGCTCCGGAAATATTGGGGAGATTTGCAGCGTCGAAACGCGGCAACCCGGCTTCAATGAGGCCGGAGCTAATTCGCTCCGGAAATACTTGCCGAATTTTGCTTTTGTGATTCGTCCGCTAACGCTTCAATGAGGCCGGAGCTAATTCGCTCCGGAAATAATATTGCTCGCCCGCAATCGATAGATCCAGCAAGGGGCTTCAATGAGGCCGGAGCTAATTCGCTCCGGAAATAGAAAATCTGGCCACCCAGGCGACCGAATTCGACCGGCTTCAATGAGGCCGGAGCTAATTCGCTCCGGAAATATTCGGCGTCATAATAGCCGCCGGGGCCACTATAGAGCTTCAATGAGGCCGGAGCTAATTCGCTCCGGAAATACTTTTCGATTTTTTTGACCACAGACTTGAGTTTATTGCTTCAATGAGGCCGGAGCTAATTCGCTCCGGAAATACCAGCATGTCTTCCCCGTCATTGTCCTCCCAGTAAGCTTCAATGAGGCCGGAGCTAATTCGCTCCGGAAATAGACCCGTCGATTTTGATGGTCGGAGCTGTGTTTCCAAGCTTCAATGAGGCCGGAGCTAATTCGCTCCGGAAATATTGGGGAGATTTGCAGCGTCGAAACGCGGCAACCCGGCTTCAATGAGGCCGGAGCTAATTCGCTCCGGAAATAGCGAGGAGGTGCTGAAGGTCTTCGGGGGGGTGCGTGCTTCAATGAGGCCGGAGCTAATTCGCTCCGGAAATATTGGAGGCTCATGCGATGTACCAGAAGTGGGCCACCGCTTCAATGAGGCCGGAGCTAATTCGCTCCGGAAATAGTGGCTTCCAAGGTCGTGCTCACGCGGG
>MNWR01000036.1 GCA_001872725.1 Proteobacteria bacterium CG1_02_64_396
AGCAGGGTTTGGGGTTTTCGTAGGAGCGGTCCCCGACCGCGAATGAAGGGGCAAAGCGTCGCATAGACCGCGAATCTCACCCGAAGGGACCGACCGGCACATCGAAGGGGTCCGGTGCTTGAGGCGCCCCCTGCATCGGCGTCGGGGACGCCTCCTACGAGGGGGTTCAACACCTGGGGGTTTTCACCCCCCACCCACTACCCCCTCGGCCTCGGGTAGAGCAGCCTTGTCCCCTCCAGATTCTGCTCCAGATGAAACCGGTGCTGCTCGGCCAGTAGCCCCTTGAAGGCGGGGAGGTGGCGCATCAACTGATGCACCGCTTTTTCCGGGATTTCGGCCAGGTACAGATCGTCGTCGGCCACCATCGAGGCCGAGCGGACCGCATCGATGGCCCCCACCTCGCCCAACACATACCCCCGACCCCGACGCGACACCGTGACCGGCACCCCCTCGCCGTTGCGGGCATGGATCGCCACCCAGCCGTTGAGCACCAGATAAAGCGAGCCGCCGCTGTCCCCCTCTTCACACAAGATATCTTTGGGTTTTAAGCGCCGAGGTTGACTCGAAAAGGCGAGCAGAAATCTGAACGTGGGGCTCAACGCCGAAAACAAGGGGTGGGCGCCAAGGCCCCACAACACATTGCGCTGAAACAGCTCCCGGCCCTCCCCCTGCTCGCGCCAGTCGAAACGCTCGTAGCGATAACGCAACACCTTGCAGGGGGTGCGGGTGGCGATCGTCTCTTTGAAGTGGTCCGAAGCGGGAAAAAGGGGGGAGGCGCCGAAAATTTCGTTGGGGCCGAGCCGGTCGACCCAGCGCAGGGTTGGCTCCTCGGCGATCTCCCAAATCGAGGTTCCGGTCACCAACACGTCGCAAGCCCCCTCGACCAGCAGGAAGATCTCCCCCTTGGAGTCCCCATCCCGCACCAGGTTTTCACCCTCGGGGAACTGCACCGGATCGGCCTCGAAACGGCGGTCGGCGAGCAGTTGTTTGAGCAGCTCGGCCCGCTGCTTGCGCCTGAGCTGCTCGACCTGATCGGTCAGGTGGATCTCAGCCCGGGCCGAGACAACCGCCAGTTCGACCCGTAGCGCCAGGGGGGGGAAGCGCTCGAAGGGGGCGAGTTTGCCGCTGCTCAGCCAGTCCCCCAGGGTCTCCAACCCCTCGACGTAATCCTCTTGGCACCCCTCAATCCCCTGCAAAAGCGGCAACACCCCCAACCACGCCTCGGCCCCCCGGTCCCACCGCTTTTGCCGCTCCCACAAACGGGCGAGCTGCATACGTGCGTAGGGATCGGCGGGGTGGCGTTGCACCAACCCTTCGTATTCGGCGAGCAAACTGGTCGACATCGGGGGGAAACTCCTCGGTCAATGGGAGGGGTCATCTTACGGGATCATATTCGTTGCGCCATGTGTCGACAGGCCGCCACAACCACGGGCACACCCCCCCCGAAGTGGGTATGATCACCCCCCCTTGAACCCATTCTCCCCGGCGGCCCCATGTTCGAATCGGAATTGCTCCACAACATCTCCATCTGGGCGCTGCCAGTGCTGCTGGCCATCACCCTGCACGAGGTGGCGCACGGCTGGGTCGCCGACCGGCTGGGCGATTCGACCGCCCGGATGCTGGGGCGGTTGACCCTCAACCCCGTCGCCCACATCGATCCGGTCGGCACCATCGTCGTCCCCCTGGGGCTGGTGATCATGGGCTCTCCCTTTTTGTTCGGCTGGGCCAAGCCGGTGCCGGTGATCTTCCGCAACCTCAACCACCCCAAGCGGGACATGGTCTGGGTGGCGGCGGCGGGGCCGATCAGCAATCTGTTGCAGGCGATGCTTTGGGTCGTCGTACTCAAAATCGCCGCCGGGCTCGATAGCGACTGGCTGGCCCAGCCGCTGTACGAGATGGCCCAGGCAGGGCTGCTTATCAACGCGATTTTGATGGTCTTCAACCTGATCCCGATCCCCCCGCTGGACGGGGGGCGGGTGGCGGTGGGGCTGCTGCCGCGCGGCGCTTCGTATCAGCTGTCCCGTATCGGGCCATTCGGTTTTTTGATTTTATTGGCCCTGCTCATGACCGGTATGCTCGGCGCGGTGATTGGACCGGTCATTCGTAGTGTCATCCTGACCCTGCTCTCTTTGGCGGGCATTCAGTAGAGCGGCCCCAAGCCCGTCTCCCTTCACCTACCAAGTTGTACCAAGGAGCTCTCCCGTGAGTCGTCGCAGAATTCTTTCCGGCATGCGCACCACCGGTCGTCTTCACCTCGGGCATTACATGGGGGTGTTGGTCAACTGGGCCAAGCTGCAAGAGACGGAGGAATGCTTCTTCTTTGCCGCCGATTGGCACGCTTTAACCACCGAATATGCCAACCCCGGTCTGGTGAAGGCGTCGCTGACCGGCATGATGGTCGATTGGCTCGCCGCCGGGATCGATCCCGAAAAGGCGACGATTTTTGTGCAGTCCTGGGTGCCGGAGCACGCCGAGCTGCACCTGCTGTTCTCGATGAGCACCCCGCTGTCGTGGCTGGAGCGGGTGCCCACCTATAAAGATCAGATCGAAAACCTCAAACACAAAGATTTGGGGACCTACGGCTTCCTCGGCTACCCGCTGTTGCAAAGCGCCGACATCCTGGTCTACCGGGCCGATGGGGTGCCGGTGGGCGAAGACCAAGTTCCCCACATCGAGCTCACCCGCGAGGTGGCGCGGCGCTTCAATCATTTGTATGGCGAGAAGGTCGGCCCCGACGAGCCGCCCCGTGGCCCGCTGATCGAGCCCCAAGCGCTGCTCACCCCCGCCTCGAAACTGCTGGGGACCGACGGGCGCAAGATGAGCAAGTCGTACAACAACTTCATCGCACTCGGCGAGGCCGAGGAGTCGGCCAAAAAGAAGATCATGACCATGACCACCGACACCCAGCGGGTGCGGCGAACCGACCCAGGCGATCCCGACGTCTGTCCGGTTTTCGACTACCACAAGGCCTTTTCGGATCAGGCGACACGGGACGAAGTCGCCGAGGGGTGCCGCAGCGCCGGGATCGGCTGCATCGATTGCAAGAAAAAGCTCTGGGCGTTTATGGATGCCGAGCTCGCCCCCATCCGCGAGCGCGTCGCCTTCTGGGAGCAGCGCCCCCGTGAGATCGAAGACCTCTTGGTTGGCGGCTCGCTGCGAGCCCGGCGCGAGGCCGAAAAAACCATGGCCGAGGTGCGCAAGGCGATGGGGTTGCCCGACCACGAAGCGATTCGCGGGGGGGCGGTCTGAGGACGGCAATCGGCCCCCCCACCCCAAGGGGGGCGGTGGGGATCTTGGTAGGAGCGGCGCCCTCGCCGCGATTGTTCATACCACGAGGTAACCATGACCACCTGTGCATCCGGCGCCTGCGGCTGTGGCCCCGCCACTTGTGGCCCCGCCACTTGTGGCCCCGCCACTTGTGACCCCAAGGCCCCGCCCCAAAAAGGGCCGCCCCCCATCCCCTGCCCCCGCTGCGGCGCCCCCATGCGCACGGTGCTGGCCGCCACCCTGGAATCGGTGCTGAACGAAGGGGGGCTGGCCGCCTGGGGAGGAAAGGGTCCGCTGTTCATCTGCCGCACCCCCGGCTGCGCGGTGGTCTATTCCAACCTGGTTGGCAACCCGGTGTTGACCCAGGAGCACCTCAAGCACCCCTACGGGGCCAAGCTGGGGGCCGACCCGGCGATTGCCTGCCCCTGCTTCGGCTTCACCTGGGATCAGGTCGAAACCCGTAAGAAAGCAGACCCGGTGAGCGCAACCATCGCCGCCAAGATCGGCAGCGAGGGGTGCGATTGCCGCCACACCAACCCCGAGGGAATCTGCTGTCTGGCGGCGGTGAAGGAGCGGGAAGAGGGGGGCTGATCGGGGGGAAAGGTGGATGCGCTGCGCTTATCCACCCTACGCCGCCGCGAAGCCCGAAACGTAGGGTGGATAAGCGCAGAGCATCCACCGGCAAGCGGTCGCCCGACCCCCGCCGCACAAGGGAAAACGCAAGGGTGGCTCGGCACCCCGCCGCCACCACAACACCGTTCACACGTGGGAATCCACCTTGATCGAATGCGACGTCCTCATCATCGGCGGTGGTAGCGCCGGACTGGCCTGCGCCCTGTCGCTGCCCGACACCGTTTCGGTGGTCATCGCCGCCAAATCGGCGGTGGAGCAGTGCAACTCGTTCCAGGCGCAAGGGGGAATCGCGGCGGTGACCGACCCCGAAGATTCCTTCGCGTCCCACATCGAGGACACCCTGGAGGCGGGCAGCCGTCTCAACGATCCCGAGGTGGTCCGTTTCATCGTCGAGCAGGCCCCCGCCGCCATCGCTTTTCTCGTCCAGGCGGGGGTGACCTTCACCCTGTGTTCGGGGGAGGCCGACTGCACCACCGGCTTTCACCTCACCCGCGAGGGGGGGCACAGCCGCAGGCGCATCCTGCACGCCGCCGACGCCACCGGCGCCGCCATCATGTCGGCGCTCACCGCCCAGGCAAAACAGCGCCCCAACACCCGCTACCTGGCGAGCCACATGGCGATCGATCTGATGACCGACGCCAAACTGCGCGGCCTGGAGCCCGGCTCCCGGGGCGCCTGCCGGGGGGCCTATCTGCTTGACGAAGAGCTCGGCCAGGTGGTGACCGTCTCGGCCCGCGCCGTGGTGCTGGCGACCGGGGGGGCGGGCAAGGTCTACCTCTACACCTCGAACCCCGACACCGCCACCGGCGACGGCATCGCCATCGCCCACCGGGCCGGGGCTCAGGTGCGCGACATGGAGTTCTTCCAGTTTCACCCCACCTGTCTGTACCACCCCGAGGCCAAGAACTTCTTGATCTCTGAGGCGGTGCGGGGCGAGGGGGGGATTCTCGTCGACCGGCGGGGCAAACGTTTCATGGACCGCTACCACCCCAAGGGGGAGCTGGCGCCCCGCGATATTGTGGCGCGGGCCATCGACGCCGAGATGAAGCGCAGTGGCCAGGAGTGCGTCTACCTCGACATCCGCCACAAGGGGGAGGCGTTCATCGAGTCCCACTTCCCCACCATCCGCCGTCGCTGCCTAGAGATGGGGATCGACATCGTGAATGAGCCGATTCCGGTGGTCCCAGCGGCCCACTACCTGTGCGGGGGGGTCGCCACCGACATCCGCGCCCGTACCTCGGTCGACGCCCTCTACGCCGTTGGCGAAACCGCCCGCACCGGGCTGCACGGCGCCAATCGGCTGGCCAGCAACTCCCTGCTCGAATGTGTGGTGATGGGACGCGCCGCCGCCGAGGACATCGCCCGCCGCCTACGCAGCGAAACCCTGCCCAAGCTGCGCCGCCTGCCCGAATGGGACACCACCGGCACCACCGATCCCGACGAGCGGGTGGTCATCACCCATAACTGGCAAGAGATCCGTCGCGCCATGTGGGACTACGTGGGGATCGTGCGCACCGCCAAACGGATGAAGCGGGCGCGGCAGCGCATTGACCTGATCGAGCGGGAAATCGCCGAGTACTACTGGGATTTCACCGTCGACCGCGACCTGCTCGAACTGCGCAACCTGACTGTCGTGGCCCGCTTGATTACCCAGGGGGGGCAAAACCGCCCCAACTCCATCGGCCTGCACTGGATGGCAGGCAGCCCTCCGCCCACCGACACCCCATGAATCCCCTGGCCCCCCTGCCGCGCAGCGACGACTTCCAGCCCGGCCTGATCGACCCCTTCGGGCGGAAGATCGGCTACCTGCGGCTGTCGGTGATCGACCGCTGCGACCTGCGCTGCCGCTACTGCCTGCCGGAGCGGTACGAGGGGTATTTGGGCAAGGATGAAATGCTGCCGGGCGAGCAAATGGTCGCCATCGCCCGCGCCTTTATGGATCTGGGGGTGCAACACATCCGCATCACCGGGGGTGAGCCGCTGCTGCGCCCCGATCTTCTCGACTGGTTGCCCGAGATCGGACGCGACCGGCGGCTGCGCGACCTGTCGCTGACCACCAACGCCACCCACCTGGCCGAAAAAGCCGATGCGTTAAGGGCGTCCGGGGTGAAGCGGCTCAATGTTTCCCTCGATTCGCTGCGCCGCCCCGTATTTGCCGACGTGGCCCGGCGCGACCGCCTGCCTCAGGTGCTGGAGGGGTTGGTGGCGGCCAAGAGGGCGGGGTTTGAGCGGATCAAAATCAACACCGTGGTGATGCGAGGGGTCAACGACGATCAAATCCCCGAGCTGATCGAGTTTTGCGCGCAGCACGGCCATACGCTTCGGCTGATCGAAACCATGCCGATGGGGGTGGAGGGGTTCGACGCCGCCGCCCACGCCCTGCCTCTGACCGAGCTGGAACAGCAGCTCGCCGCCCGCTACACCCTTGAACCGGTGGTGCTGGGCAGCGGGGCGGGACCGGCCCGGTATTTCAGGGTGGTGGAACTGGGGACCGTCATCGGTCTGATTACCCCCCTTTCGCGCCACTTTTGCGAAAGCTGCAACCGGGTGCGGGTCTCGGCCAAGGGGGAGCTTTTTCTTTGCCTGGGGCAGGAGGACCGGGCCGACCTGGCTGGCGCCCTGCGCGAGGGGGGGACTGCGGGGCTGCGTCAGGCGATTGCGGCGGCGGTGGCCCGCAAGCCCAAACAGCACGACTTCAATGAGCACCCCGGAAAATTGCACCGGGCGATGGCGGCGACTGGGGGCTGAGGAAGCGCTGGTTCAAGGCAAAACTCCGCCATTGAAGCGCCTGTAAATCCCCCCTGTCCCCCCTTGAACAAGGGGGGGACGCTCACGGGGGGCGTTCGGGTCGAGTGCGTCGGCGCTTCCGAGCAGCCCAGGGCGGCGCTTCTACCGCATCGCCTCAGACGCAATCGCGCCGGGGGCGGCGCTCCTACCGCATCGCCTCAGACGTAATCGCGCCGGGGGCGGCGCTCCTACCGCATCGCCTCAGACGCAATCGCGCCGAGGGCGGCGCTCCTACCATGTCGCCTGCGGGGGGATGACGCTTCGGGGGGGTGGTGGACCGGTAAGTCCGACAGGTTCCTAGCCCGCCTCGATCCCCCTCTTATTGGTCCCATAGATCCTATAGGTCTTATCGATTCCATGACCCAGCAAAACATCTCCGTCGCCGAAGCCCTTGCCCGCATCCTCGCCCCCCTCGTCCCCGTGGGGCGCGAGGTGATCCCCCTGACCCTGGCGGCGGGCCGGGTGCTGGCCGAAACGGTGGTCTCTCAAGTAAATGTGCCGAACGGCGACAACTCGGCCATGGACGGTTTCGGCATCCGCTACGGCTCCGTGACCGAGGGGCAACCGCTTCCCCTGGCGGGGGAAGTCCACGCCGCCCCCGGCGTCCCCGCCCCTCTTCCTGCCGGGCAAGCAGTACGGATCTTCACCGGCGCCCCGATCCCCGAGGGGGTCGACACAGTGGTGATGCAAGAGGACTGCACCTGGGATGGCCAGACGGTGACAACCCACAAGCTGCCCGAGGTTGGCGCCAACATCCGCCTTCAGGGGGAGGACATCGCGGTGGGCGATGCGGTGCTGAGCCCCGGCCAAACCTTGGGCCCCGCCGCCCTGGGGGTCGCCGCCTCATGCGGGCGGGGCTCGGTGCGGGTCTTCCGCCGTCCCAGGGTGGCGATTCTGGCCAGCGGCGACGAGTTGGTTCCGGCGGGGGTGCTCCCCGGTCCGGGTCAGGTCGTCTCCTCCAACTCCATTACGCTCGCCGCCTTGATCCAACAAAGCGGCGGCGAGGTGATCGACCTGGGCATCGCCAAGGACGACAAGGCCGATCTGCGCAGCCGCATTCTCGACGCCCTGCGCCACGCCGACCTGCTGGTGACCAGCGGCGGGGTGAGCGTGGGGGATTACGACCTGGTGAAAGAGGTGCTGGGCGAGGTCGGGTTTGAGATGAACTTCTGGAAGATCCGCATGAAGCCGGGCAAGCCGCTGGCCTATGGTCATGTGGGCGATGTGCCGGTGTTGGGGTTGCCGGGCAATCCGGTCTCGACCCTGGTGGGGGGGTATCTCTTCCTCGTCCCGGCGCTGCGCAAATTGATGGGGATCCCCGAAAGCGCTCTGGCGCTGCCGACCATCCGGGTACGGCTGGCCGCCCCCATGCGCAAGAAGGATGGCCGCGCCCACTACAACCGGGTGCGGCTTGAAAACCGTGCAGGGGCGTGGTGGGCCATCTCGGCGGGAAGCCAGGGTTCCGGGGTGCTCAGCGCCATGGCGGCGGCCGAGGCGCTGGCGATCTTGCCCGAAGCGGTCAATGAGGTGGCGCAAGGCGAAACGGTCGATGCGGTGGTGCTCGATCCTGCAGTGCTGGGACGGTCGGCATGATCCGGGTGCTCTTCTTCGCCCGGCTGCGCGAGCAGATGGGGACTTCGACCCGCGAACTCCCCTTTGAACCGGGGCTGACGGTCGGGGCCATCCGCCAAACCTACGCCCCCCACACCACCGCCCCGCTGGTGCAGGCGGCCCTGAACCAAGAGCGGGTGGACGACGCTGCGTTGGTGAATGATGGCGACGAAATCGCCTTTTTTCCTCCGGTGACGGGAGGTTGAGGATGACCAGCCCCCTTCCCTGCGGCGCCATTCCCGCGAAAGCAGGCATCCACCCTAAGCCCGTGCCGCCCCGGAATGACGCCTTCGGTTTCACGCTGGTGCGGCTGTGATCGTCCGCGTTCAAACCGAAGATTTCGACGTTGCCGCCCTGCTGGGCGAGCTGCGGGCGGGCGGTCACGACGCCGGGGGGGAGGTGCTGTTTGTTGGCACGGTGCGCGAGCAGAGCGATGACGGCCATGTCGCCGCCATCGAACTGGAGCACTACCCCGGCATGTGTGAGCAAGAGCTCACCCGCATCGCCGAAGCGGCCAAACAGCGGTTCGGGGTGCTCGATGTGGCGGTGGTCCACCGGGTCGGCCATCTCAAGGCCCACGAAAACATCGTCCTCACCGCCGCCATCGCCCGCCACCGCCACGAGGCGTTTGCCGCCTGCCGGTATCTGATTGACTTTCTTAAGGTGCAGGCCCCCTTTTGGAAGAGGGAGATTCTGGAGGACGGGCGTGAGCGCTGGGTCGAGGCGTGTCCGGGGTGCATCGACGCCATGAAGCACTGGAGCGAATCCGGGATCGACCACGCCACCCACGCCCCCGGTAGGAGCGCCGCCCCGGCGCGATCCCACAGCGCGATCCCCCTTGCTCAAACCACCGAAAAGCATCGCGCCGAGGGCGGCGCTCCTACCTCCGCACCCTCTTCGGCTTTCGCCCCCGACCTCACCGGCGTCCGCGCCGCCATCCTCACCCTCTCCGATTCGCGGGGGCTGAAACAGGACAGCGCCGGGGATCGCCTGGCCGCCCTGATCGAGGGTTGGGGGGGCAGCATCGTCGCCCGCGATTTGCTCCCCGACGATCAACCCCGCATCGCCGCTTGGTTAACGGCCCAGCGCGATTCGGGGCACGCCGACTTGATCCTCACCTGCGGCGGCACCGGCTGCGGCCCCCGCGACGTCACCCCCGAGGCGACGGCGCCGGTGTTAAGCAAGCAACTCCCCGGCGTGATGAATGAGATTCATCGCGTGGGGCGGGAGGAGACCCGGTTTTCGCTGCTGGGGCGGGGGCTGGCCGGGATCGCCTACGCGCCCAATGGCGCCCCCTGTTTGATGCTCAACCTTCCCGGCTCCCGCCGGGGCGCCGCCACCTCGCTGAGCGCCGTGGCCGATTTGATTCCCCACATCCTGCACACCGCCCGCGGCGGGGGGCACTGAGGGGCCGTCCCCCTCATCCGCACCCCCGCCCCCGCTTTGCCTCCGCTTGCCCACCCCCCGTTTTTGTCGGTCGAATTGAGATGTGCCTCACAGTTACCCGACTGAAAAACTCGATCATTCGCCCCCGATTGATGACCGCATCTTGACTGCCAACCAAGATATCCCTGCAAAAACAATGGTTTGCATTTTTTATCCCCAACCATTTTTTTGACGATAGCGTGACAAGCACGCTAAACCCTAGGGAAGCGCTGATTTATTAGTGCTTCCGAGCGGCCCAGGGATGGGCTGCCAAAATAGCGCCGTCGTAGGAAGCGACCTAAGTCGCCGAAGCTCTGCCGATTTCGAAAGCGAAGCAAAAACCATCGCCGCCTCATAGCGCCTACTTTTGGTTTTTGCCAAGCGTGTTGATTCAAGGCAGGAGGCCTTTAATCAGCGCTTCCCTAAACATTCATTAACCTGGTCCACCCCTTGCGAAGCCCGGGGATCGCCTGCGATTTCCGGGCTTTTTTTCGCGATTTCCCGCGCACCACGTGCGGCATTGCCCTCATCCTCATCCGCCGCCCTTTGCCAGCGTTCGGCCGAGCGGACACCCCTCGCCCCCTTAAGGAGCATCGATGAACGCCAAAACCCTGAACCGCCCGACTTTTTGGGGCACTCTGCTCGCCCTGACCCTGGCTTGCACCGCCACCCAAGCCGCCCCCTTGAGCGGGGCCGGATCCTCCTTCGTCTTCCCCGTCATCAGCATCTGGGGTTTCGACTATTCCGGGGGGAACAGCTTCAGTTACGAGCCCTCCGGCTCAGGCTCGGGAATCAAAGCCGTCGAGGCTCGCAAGGTGCTTTTCGCCGCCTCCGACGAGCCGCTCACCCAGGCCGAACTGGTCGAAAAGAGGTTGGTTCAGTTCCCGTTGGTCATGGGGGCGGTGGTTCCCGCCGTGAATCTTCCCGGCTTTGCCACCCAGGACTTCAAGCTGACCGGCCCCGTCCTGGCAGACCTGTTCCGGGGCAAAATCACCCGTTGGAACGCACCTGAAATCGCCGCCCTCAACCCCGGCATCACCCTGCCCGATCTGGCGGTGAAGGTGATCCACCGGACCGAGGGTTCGGGGACCACATGGGTCTTCACCGACTACCTGACCAAGGTCAGCCCCGCCTGGGCCGACTCGATCGGCACCGGCAAAAAGGTCGTCTGGCCGGTTGGAGAGGCGCAGGCGGGCAACAAGGGGGTCGCCACCGCCATCGCCGCCACCCCCGGCGCCATTGGCTACACCGAATTAGGGACCGCCAAAGCCAAGAGGCTGGGACTGCCGCAGCTGCAAAACCGTGATGGCAACTTTGTGGCCCCCACCCATGAGGCGGTGCAGGCGGCTGCCAACCACGCCGACTGGAACAACGCCCCAGGCCTGTTCATGGTGTTGAACGACCAGCCTGGCGCCCAATCCTGGCCGATCACTGCGGTGACCTACGCCCTGATCCCCACCGACGAGGCCCCCTCCCAGGTCAAGCAGGTGCTCGACTTCTTCGAGCGCACCCTGCACGAGGGCAATCGGACCGCCACCGCCCTGCAGTACATCCCCATTCCCGAGACGGTCATGCCCACCATTCAGACCGTCTGGAAAGATAAGCTCGGTTATTGATCGACCCTTGCGGGGGCGGATGGCCGCCCCCGCAAGGCCAATAAATTGCTCCCCTGCGCAGCACACCCCCCGTTTTTTTTGCCCTCCTTGGCAGCACCTGAACCGCCGCAGAATGGCGGCAGCCAACCTGATCATCGCGGTCATGCCGCCGTCAAATGCCCCTTCCATGATCCGCCCCTGATCCCTTCGGGCCATTCCTGTTTTGGCCCGTCATCCCCCGTTTGACCCCACGGACACCCAAATGAAATCTCTGCGTTGTGCCATCCGCGCATGGAGCCTGGCTCTGGGCATGCTGCTTCTCGCCCTCCCGCAACCGAGCCGTGCCGACAACGGTATTCTTGGCGCCGGATCGACCTTTGCCTTTCCGGTTTTGGCGGTCTGGGGCTACGACTTACTCAACAAAGGGGGATTCGATTACCGGGCGATAGGATCGGGGGGGGGGATCAAGTCGATTGTTGCCAACGCGGTCGATTTCGGCGCTTCGGACGCCCCGATGAAACCGGAAGAGCTGCGCGAGAGGGGGCTGGTGCAATTCCCCTTCATCATGGGGGGGGTGGTCCCTGCGGCCAATCTGCCGGGGATCGAGAGCAACAAGCTCAACCTGACCGGTCCTTTGCTGGCCAAAATCTTTATGGGGCAGGTCCGGCGTTGGAATAACCCCGAAATCAGACAGCTCAACCCCGATCTGACCCTGCCCCCCATCGACATTACCGTTGTCCACCGGGCCGATGGATCGGGGACCACCTGGATTTTCAGCGACTACCTGACCAAGGTCAGCTCCGACTGGGCCAACACATTGGGGACCGACAAAGAGATCGCCTGGCCGGTCGGCATCGGGGCGGACGGCAACTCGGGGGTTGCCGAGAAGGTGCGCTCGACGGTTGGGGCCATCGGCTACATGGAGTTCGGCGCCGCAATGGCCAAAAAACTGACCCTGCTGCGGATGCAAAATCGGCAGGGCAACTTCATCGCCCCCTCGATGGAATCGTTCCAAGCCGCCGCCGCCCACGCCGATTGGAAGCATGCCCCTGGATTTTTTATGGTGCTGACCGACCAACCGGGCGCGGAGGTCTGGCCCATCGCCGGGGTCACCTACGCCTTGCTTCCTGCACACAGCGACCACCCCACCCAAACCCGGCGGGTGCTCGCCTTCTTCGACCAGTGTTTCGAGCAGGGGCAGAAAACGGCGGCGATCCTGCAATATGTGCCGATGCCCCCCAGTTTGGTCGACACCATCCGCCATCGTTGGGATGAGCAGCTGAGCTTTCGCTCCATCCACCTCGACCCCGCCGCCCTGGGGACCCGGGTGGGTCAAAAATAATCGCTTACAACCTACGCCGTAGCCCCAGCCACGCCCCATCACCCCATCACCCCACAAAAAACCCGCATATTTGCGGGTTTTTTTGTGCACGCCCGACAGCACCGGTTTCTTTGAGCGATCTTGCGCCCCGTCAAAATTTGGTCACAAACGCCCCCTAATCTTCCCCCCGTGAATTCCATGACCGGGCACACCTTCCGCCCACACGATTCCAAACATTGAGGAGAACCCACAATGAAGCACCGCATCCTGATGGCCGCCGCTGGTGTCGGCATGATCGCCTTCGCTGCCACCGCCCAAGCCAGCGGCCTGACCGTGGCGGAGAAAGACGGTCAAAAGCTGACCGTCGGCATGAAGGGTTTCATCAGCTTGGCCAGCTACCAGAAAGACAACGCCACCAGCGCCCAAACCAAGACCCAGGGGCTGGCGGTCGATCGCTGGTACATCGATATGAAGTACAAGGGCGAGGACAACTGGAGCGCCCGTTTCACCACCGATCTGCAGAACGAGCAGGGCAATGTCGCCGGCCTGAAGCGCAACCAGAACGTGTTCGTGAAGTACGCCTTCATCGAAAACCACGTCTCCGATGCCTTCCAGTTCCGTTTGGGGCAGGCCCACACCCCCTGGATCGACTACGAGCAGGGGCTGTGGGGTCACCGCTACTTCGGCAAGGTGCTGGTCGACGAGTTGGGCTACGAGCACTCCTCCGACCTGGGCGTCACCTTCAAGGGTAAGCCCGCCGACATGGTCAAGTATTGGGTGACCTACACCAACGGCGGCGGCTACGGCAAACCTTCTGCTGCCAACGCCATGGACTTGGCCGCCCGCGTTTCGCTGGCGCCCATCGAGGGTCTGGACGTTTCGCTCGGATTCAAGAGCGGCACCAACGCCTCCACCACCTACACCGGCGGCACCTCGGTCACCGGCACCAAGCAGACCCTGATGCAGCTGATGGCCGTCTACCAGCAGAAGGGCGTCTTCACCGCCGGCGTCAATTACCTGAGCAACAAGTCGGCCCCCGCCACCGGCAGCGCCACCACCACCACCGCCTACTCGGTGTGGGGTTACGGCTCGTTCGGCGAGGGTCTGGGCGCGGTGGCCCGTTACGACGCCAACAGCAACAACGCCACCACCAAGGTCGAGGGCACCCGCATCATGGTCGGCCTGGACTACGCCGCCTCCAAGCAGGCCAAGTTCACCGTCGGCTACATCGCCAAAGAGGGCAAAACCGGCGGCGCCACCACCTCGAAAGAAAAGTGGATGGGCGTGTTCTCGCAGTACAGCTTCTAATCGCGAGCGAACCTCGACGGACGCAGGATGCGCCGTCGAGGGTTCTTGCATACGGCATATTCCCCTTCCCGAAGAAGGAGTCATGACATGATCAGCACCGTGAAAAAAGCCCTGACCGGCGCCGCTCTGGCCGGTCTACTCGTCACCAGCGCCCACGCGGACGAAATGATCAACGGCGCCGGCGCCACCTTCCCTTACCCGGTTTACTCGCAATGGGCGTTCGCCTACGAAAAAGCGACCGGCGTGAAGCTCAACTACCAATCGATCGGTTCCGGCGGCGGCATCCAGCAGATCAAGGCCAAGACCGTCGATTTCGGCGCCTCCGATGCCCCCTTGAAGGCGGCGGAGCTGGATGAAGTCGGTCTGATGCAGTTCCCCGCCGTCATCGGCGGTGTGGTTCCCGTTGTGAACATCCCCGGCGTCAAAGCCGGCCAGGTCAAGATGACCGGTGAAGTGCTGGCCGACATCTTCTTGGGCAAGATCACCGCCTGGAACGATCAGCGCATTGCCGCCCTGAACGACGGCGTCACGCTGCCCGATCAGAAGATCACCGTTGTGCACCGGGCCGACGGCTCCGGCACCACCTGGGTCTTCACCAACTACCTGATGAAGGTCAGCTCCCCCTGGGCCAGCGGTCCCGGCAACGGCAAGGCGGTCTCTTGGCCGGTCGGCGTTGGCGGCAAGGGCAACGAGGGCGTGGCCAACTACGTCAAGAAGATCAAGGGCTCCATTGGCTACGTCGAGTACGCCTACGCCAAGCAAAACGGGCTGGCCCACGTGCTGATGGGCAACCAAGGCGGCGAGTTCGTCGCCCCCTCGATGGAGGCCTTCCAGGCCGCCGCTGCCCACGCCAATTGGAAAAAAGCCCCCGGCATGTACATGGTGCTGACCGATCAGCCCGGTAAGAACAGCTGGCCCATCGCCGGTGCCTCCTTCATCCTGGTCTACAAGAACCAAACCGACGCCGCTGCCATTCAGCGGGTGCTGAAGTTCTTCGACTGGGGTTTCAAGAACGGTCAGGACATGGCCGCCAAGCTCGATTACGTCCCCCTGCCCGAGAGCTTGGTCCAACAGATCGAAGAAAAATGGCACAACGAGATCCAGGCGAACGGCAAGGCCGTCTGGTAAGCGTCGTAGTCCAGCTGGACCTTCTGCTAAACGGGCACATGGATGTGCCCGTTTTTCTTGTCTTTTGTAGGCGCGTTCATCCCCTTCGCGGTTGAGCCGGGTCAGACCGGCCGGTACCATTGCCTGCACTGCACATCCGCGCGGTCATCACGTGGCGAAAATCCCCCGTTAGCGTATCTGCGTGAGGGTCGCCCCCTCCGCCAAAGCCCTATCGGTGCCCTGGACGGCCATTCAACCTGGAATCCTTCATGAGCAGCTCTGAGACGACGGCCCAACCGGCCTCATCCCCAACCCGGCTGGCCCGGTTCGATCCCCTCTTCCGCTGGATCACCACGGGGGCCGCCCTGACCATTCTGGTCGTCTTGGCCGCCATGGTGATTGCCCTGGTGAGCGACTCCTGGGAATCGATTCAGAAGTTCGGCTTTTCTTTCTTGTGGAGCGACGCCTGGAATCCGGTCACCGGAGAGTTCGGGGCGCTGACCACCATTGTCGGCACCATCGTCTCGACCTTGATCGCCATGCTGGTCGCCGTCCCCTTGGCGGTCGGAATCGCCGTCTTTTTGAGCGAGCTCTCGCCCCAGTTCCTGCGCCCCTTCTTCGGCACCGCCATCGAACTGCTCGCCGCGATCCCCAGCATCATCTACGGCATGTGGGGGCTTTTTTACCTCTCCCCCATCCTGGCCGACGATGTGCAGCCCTGGTTGCAGGAGTACTTCGGCTACATCCCCCTGTTCGAAGGGATCCCCATCGGGGTCGGCCTGATGACCGCCGGGATCGTGCTGGCCTTGATGATCCTCCCCTTCATGACCTCCCTGATCCGCGACATCTTCCTGATGACCCCCCCCATGCTGAAGGAATCGGCCTACGGGTTGGGGGCGACCACCTGGGAGGTCATCTGGAAGGTGGTGATCCCCTACGGACGCCGGGGCATCATCGGCGCCCTGTTTTTGGGGTTGGGCCGTGGACTGGGGGAGACCATGGCGGTCACCTTCGTCATCGGTAACGCCCACGAGCTGGGGTGGTCGCTGTTCAACCCGGCCAACACCATCGCCTCGACCCTCGCCAACGAGTTCACCGAGGCCTCCGAATCGCTCTACCTCTCCTCCTTGGTCGAGCTGGGCTTGGTGCTCTTCCTGATCACCTTCGTCGTCCTCTCACTGGCCGAGAAGTGGATCCAAAGCGCCGAGAAAGCGGAGGGCAAGCGATGACCCGCGTGCAACGCCGTAGGGCGGTCAATGCCCTGGCCCTGGTGCTGTCGAGTCTGGCAGCGGTGGTGGGGCTGTTCTTCCTGCTGTGGATCCTGGTGGTGATCTTTCAAAAGGGGGGGGCGGCCATCAACTGGGCCTTCCTGACCGATCTGCCCACCCCCCCCGGCGTCCCCGGAGGGGGGATGGCCAACGCCATCACCGGCACCCTCATCATCACCCTGCTGGCGACCTTGGGCGGGGTGCCGCTGGGGCTCTTGGCGGGGATTTACCTTTCGGAGTTCGGGCGGGGCGAGCGGCTCGGCAAGGTGATCCGCTTCTTGGCCGACACCTTCATGAGCGCCCCCTCCATTGTGATTGGCATCTTCGTCTACGCCATTTTGGTGGTGCCGATGGGAGGCTTTTCGGGCTTGGCGGGGGGGGTGTCGCTGGCGCTGATCATGCTGCCGGTGGTCACCCGCACCTCTGAAGAGATGCTCAAACTGGTGCCACAAGAGATGCGCGAGGCCTCTCTGGCTTTGGGCGCCCCCTACTGGCACATGGTGCTGCATGTGGCGCTGCGCGGCGCCAAGGTCGGCCTTATTACCGGGGTGCTGCTGGCGGTGGCCCGGGTTTCGGGGGAAACCGCCCCGCTGCTCTTCACCACCCTGAACAGCCCTTACTGGCCCTCGGGTTTGACCGATCCCATGGCCAACCTCACCGTTACCATCTTCAACTACGCCATGTCCCCCTACGAGGACTGGCAGACCCAGGCATGGGGGGCGGCATTGCTGCTCGCCACTGGTGTTCTGGGGCTGAACATCACGGCCCGGCTGCTGTTCCGCGACCGTCGGAGAACTTCATGAGCATCGTTTCAGAAACCCTTCAGAACGTGACCCCCAAGATCGAGGTTCGCGGCCTGAACTTCTTTTACGGTCAACATCAGGCCCTCCAAGAGAATAACCTGGTGATCCCAGAACGCTGCGCGACCGCTTTCATCGGTCCCTCGGGATGCGGCAAATCGACCCACATCCGCACCTACAACCGGATGTTCTCCCTTTACAAAGGGCAGCGGGCCGAGGGGGAGATCCTGATCGACGGGCAGAACATTCTCGATCCCAAGATCGACCTGATCGAGCTGCGCACCAAGATCGGCATGGTTTTTCAAAAGCCGACCCCCTTCCCGATGAGCGTGTTCGACAACGTCGCCTACGGCATTCGGCTCAAGGGGAAGATCCCCCGCTCCGAGCTCGAAGGACGGGTCGAAAAAGCGCTGCGCGACGCCGCTCTGTGGGAGGAGGTGCAAGACAAACTCCACCAGTCGGGGCAGGCGCTCTCGGGCGGTCAACAGCAGCGCCTGTGTATCGCACGCGCCGTGGCGGTCGAGCCCGAGATCGTCTTGATGGATGAACCGGCCTCGGCGCTCGATCCGATCAGCACCTTGAAAATCGAGGAGCTGGTCGAGGAGCTTAAACAGCGGTTTACCATCGTCATCGTCACCCACAACATGCAGCAGGCGGCACGGGTCTCCGACTTCACCGCCTTCTTCTATCAGGGTGAGATCATCGAATACAGCGACACCGAAACGATTTTCACCAATCCAAGCCAGACCAAAACCGAGGAGTACATCACGGGACGGTTCGGCTAAGCCGTCAGACTCACCCCCTGTTCGACCGCAGGACCTACGGGGCCGTTGGCCCCTTCACCGCCGCACCCTGGATGGATTGCCATGCCCCAACACATCAGCCACGAGTTCGAACAGGAGCTCAGCCAACTCAAGTCCCTGATTCTCAAACTCAGCGGGCAGGTGGAGGAGAACCTTAAATCGTCCATTCAGGCGCTGGTGGAACGGGATGTCGATCTGGCCAACCGGACCATCGCCCAAGATCACATCGCCAACCGCCTCGACGTCGAGATCGACGAGATGGCGATCCGGCTGCTGGCGCTGCGCCAACCGGCCGGATCCGACCTGCGGCTGGTGATGACCGCCATCAAGATCGCCACCGACCTTGAACGTATGGGCGATCTGTCGGTGAACATCTGCGAGCGGGCCATCGACCTGAGCAAGGAACCCCCCCTCAAACCGCTGACCCAGATCCAGACCATGGCGATGGCGGCGCTGGCGCTGATCGACAAGGCGATGACCTCGTTCATCGCCCAGGACATCGAGCTGGCGCTTGAGGTCTGCCGCCGCGACGAAGAGGTCGACCACCACTTCACCGCCATCCAGCGCGAACTGCTGACCTACATGCTCGAAGACCCTCGCAGCATCCGGCAGGCGCTGGCGCTGATCTCGGTCGCCAAGAATCTGGAGCGGGCAGCCGACCACGCCACCAACATCGCCGAGCTGGTCCTCTACATGGTCAAAGGGAAGGTGATCCGCCATACCGATCCGGCTACCATGGCCCAAGAGGTCCATCGGATCGCCAAGTAGGGTCCTCCGGGCTTCACCCCCTTCCTGCCCAGGCGGACGCTCCGCCTCCAACCGGGAGCAACTCGTGCCGTCATCCGCCGCCCATCTGGCCGCCATCGATCTCGGCTCCAACTCCTTCCACCTGACCCTTGCCCGTTTCGACCCCGCCGAGGGGTTGACCATCGTCGACCGGCTGCGCGACCGGGTCGCCCTCAATGCCGGGTTGCAACCCAACGGGATGCTCGATCTCGACGCTATGGAGCGGGGTTGGGCAGCGCTGCGCCGTTTCGCCGAGCGGCTGGGGGGGATGGAAAACCTGCATGTGCGGGCCACCGGCACCTCGACCCTGCGCGATGCCCACAACAGCGATCTGTTCTTGGAGCGGGCGCTGGAGGAGACCGGCTTTGAGATCGAGGTGATCTCGGGCTTCGAAGAGGCACGGTTGATTTTTATGGGTGCGGTCAGCGCCGGACCCACCTTCGCAGGGCCGGTACGGGTGATCGACATCGGCGGCGGCTCCACCGAAATCGCAGTGGGGGAAGGTCGGCACCTGCATCGGGCCGAAAGCCTCAATCTGGGCTGCGTGCGCCACACCAAGTTGTTCTTTCCGGGCGGCGAGGTCACCCCTAAGGGATGGCGCCAGGCGATCCGCCACATTCGCGACACCCTTGAACCCTACCGCTCGACCCTGACCCAGCCGACCGATGCGGTGACCGTTGGCTGTTCGGGGACCATCAGATCCATCGGTCGCATCGCCAAGGAGATGGGCTATGCCCCCAGCGAAGAGGTGATTCCGGCCAGCGCGGTCCGCAAGTTGGTCGAGCGCATCCACAGCGATGCCAAACCGTCGCAGCGCAAAAGCTGGCCGGGGCTGACCGACGACCGCATCGAGGTGATCGCCGGGGGGCTGGCGATCCTCTCCACCGTGATGGAATCGCTGGGGCTGGAGCAAGTCCACGTTTCAATGGGGGCGCTGCGCGAGGGGGTGCTCGAATCGCTGCGCGCCCGCATTTTCAGGGCGGGGGGGGACGATCCGCGCCAGCGCACCATCGAGCAATTCCAACACCGCTACCGCGTCGACCGCCGCTATGCCCAAAGTCTGGCCGACAGCGCCGTGGCGATCTTTGACACCCTAGCGTTGCCCCTCGGTTTGCCTGACGAGGGGCGTGCACTGCTGGAATGGTCGGCGCAACTGCATTGCATTGGGCTGTCGATCTCCCACGACGGCTACCACCGCCATTCGGCCTACATGTTGCGCAATGCCGACATGGCGGGGTTTTCTTTGCGCGAGCAACGGCTGATGGCGGGCATTGTCCACCACCACCGCAAGCGCCCCCCCTCCCCCGCCTCCGAGGCGTGGGCCGAGTTGGTCATCGAGGATGCCCGATTGGGGACGCAGCTCGCCGCCATTCTGCGGGTCGCGGTCGCCTTGAACCGCTCCCGCGACCCCCTGCCCGTTCCCTTGCCTGCCCTGTTGACCGCCACCACCTTGACCTTCAACCTCGAACGGGTCTGGTATGATCGCCACCCCTTGGTGATCTGGGCGGTGCACGAAGAGCGCAAATCGTTTCGTCAGGTTTTCGGCCGTCGCCTGCGGGTGATCCGCAAAGGAGCAAAAGCGTCATGACATCCCCCTCCCCCATCGGCACCGTTGTCCTGATTCGCCATGGCATCGCCGAGGATCGCGGTGGCGACAAACCCGACGCCCTGCGCGAGCTCACCCCCAAAGGGGCCAAGCGGGCCTTGGCGGTGCTGCGTCTGGCGCTACCGCTGTTGCCGGCCCCCGACCGCATCCTGAGCAGCCCCTACCGCCGCGCCAACCAAACCGCCCACCTGATCGCCCATCTGGCCCACGATCTGGATATGAAACTGCCCGACATCGAGCTCGACGACCGGCTCACCCCCGATGAGGAGCAGATTCTGTGCAACGAGATCGGCGCCGCTTTCGAGGCGGGGGACGGAAGCAGCGAAACGGTGTGGCTGGTCGGCCACAACCCCAGTCTTGAAGCGCTGGCCCGGCGCTTGTGTGGCGGCGAGGTGATTTTGAAAAAGGCGGGGGTCGCGGTGATCGAGCAAGGGGGGCTGGTGCTGCTGCTCAAACCCAAGCTTGCCGAGGGGTTCGAGGACTAACAGGCGGGACGCCACGCCGTCGTTGCGCTGGACATAGGGGGTCATTTGGCGATGATTCCCCCTTGTAATATTCGCATATCCGCATATTCGGCTTTGGAGAACTCACGTGTTTGAGAGCCTCGCCCGCTGGCTGCTGCTTGATCTGGCCGGCCTGACCGCAGGCAGCCCCACTGCCGAGGCGGCCATCTTCTTCATCCAGGACACCAGCAAAATCTTCGTCATGTTGGTGGTGGTGATTTACCTGATGGGGCTGGTGCGGGCGCTGATCAGCCCGGAACGGGTGCGCCAGTTGGTGCGGGGCCGTTCGAAAGAGAGTGCCCGCGGTTTGGCGATTGGCCTGGGGGCGGTGACCCCGTTTTGCTCCTGCTCCTCGGTCCCTTTGTTCATCGGCTTTGTCGAGGCGGGAATCCCCCTGGGGGTGACCTTCTCGTTCTTGATCGCCAGCCCCATGATCAACGAGGTCGCAGTGGTGCTGCTGGCCGGGATCATCGGCTGGAAGCTCGCCCTGCTCTATGTCGCCGCCGGAGTGGTAGTGGCCTGGGTCGGAGGGCTGGTGATCGAACGCTTCCACCCCGAGCGCTGGGTCGAAGATTACGTCTGGAAGATTAGGATGGGGGATGCCGGGTTGCCCGAGACCGGCACCAGCCTGACCGAACGGCACCGTTTTGCGGTTGGCGAGGTGAAACAGATCGTCGGTCGCATCTGGAAATGGGTCCTTGCCGGGGTGGGGGTCGGGGCGCTGTTTCACGGCTTCGTCCCGGCCGCTTGGATCGCCGCGCTGAGTCAAGGGGGTGGGTTCTGGAGCGTCCCCGCCGCCGTGCTGATGGGGATCCCCCTTTACTCCAACGCCGTCGGGGTGATCCCGGTGGCCGAGGCGATGCTGGGCAAGGGGGTCGCTCTGGGAACGACCCTGGCGCTGATGATGAGCATCGCCGCCCTGTCGTTGCCGGAGCTGATCATCCTGCGCAAGGTGATCCGCTGGCCCGCTCTGGCTTTGTTCGTCGCCATTCTAGCCATCGCCATCACCTTGGTGGGTTGGCTGTTCAACGCCATCGCCTGAGGAACACATGACCGACCAACCTCAACTCCACGGCTCCATCGTCGCCATGGTCGCCCTGGCCAGCGGCATCGCCGCCAACCACCCCGCCATGGGGCAGTGCCAATTGAAAAAGCTGCGGGAATACGGCATCCCCGAACACCAGATCGCCACCGTCATCGAGGTCGCCCGCCACATCCGCGACGAGGCTGCCCAACAGCTCGACAGCGCTTTCGACGAACAAAGCGCCGCCGAGCCCCCCAAACCCAAAGCGGTGCTGCCCCAGGTGATCGCCGCCGAGGGGTGCGGCTGCACCCCAACCGCCAACGGCACCGCCTGCTGCTGAAAAGGAGCGTTGATGAAAAGCATCAAGGTACTGGGCACCGGCTGCAAAAACTGCCAAAACACCTATGAGCTGATTCAAGCCGCCGCTGCCGCCAAGGGGGTCGAGATCGAACTGGAAAAGGTCGAGGACCTGGGGCAGATCATGGGCTTCGGGGTGATGTCGACCCCCGGCGTGGTGGTGGACGGCAAGGTGGTGCATGCCGGTGGGATCCCCGACCGCAAGAAGATCGATGGGTGGCTGTAATGGCCGTCGCCCCGGCGAATCAAGCGGTCGCGGGCTTCATCGAGAGCCGTGCCGCCCTGTTCAAGGCGCTGAGCGAACCGGCCCGACTGCGCATCGTGGCGCTGCTGCTCCATGCCGGGGAGTGCTGCGTCTGCGATCTGGTCGAGGTTCTGGAACTGCCCCAAAGCATGGTCTCACGCCATCTGGCCTATCTGCGCAATGCCGGGGTGGTCGCCGCCCGGCGGGAGGGGGCCTGGATGTTCTATCGACTCAGCGACAGCAGCGACGCTTTGCAGGGGGCGCTGCGCGACCTGCTGGCCACCCATCTGCCAAGCGACCTGATCCACGCCGCCGACCGGGAGGCCTTCGCCCGGCGCACGGGGGTGTGCGGCTAGTCGTTCCATCGGCGCCCCCCGCCCGGGCGCGACCGATCAACCCTAGGGAAACGCTGATTCAAGGCTCCTGCCTTGAATCAGCACGCTTCGCAAAAAGCGTCGTTTTTGCTTCGCTTGCAAAATCAGTCACTTACGTTCCTGATTTTGGCGACCCATCCCTGGGTCGCTCGGAAGCGCTAATCAATCAGCGCTTCCCTAGGAGTCTGTCGGACTTGAGATCGTCCTACTCGGCAATTGCTCCTGCATTGCTCTACCTCCTGCATCCATGCAGTCGTGCGCCGGCGGGTAATCGGTCCAAATTTCCCCGGTTTTTCGTCACATAGACACCACTATGATCCTCAAAACCGTGAAAATTTGGCCTCGATTCCCCACTCGGCTCGCTACGGAC